>JBHEKU010000268.1:0-21785 GCA_041859205.1 Ignavibacteria bacterium
TAAGTAGTTTCGCCCTTGGTTACCAGAATATTTATTAAGTAATCAATCTTTGTTTCTACAGATGTTTCTTCCAATATTTCCCTGTAGGCAGCTTTAAGAATATTTTCATTCACTTCAAGATGCCCTCCCGGGAAATTATACAATCCATAGTTGACTTTCTTTCCTTCCTTTACCATAAGCACTTTACTTCCATCGGTAATAACCGTGCTGATATGAATTACAATGTTCATTTTGTCCACCAGAAAGATAGCGGTCCGCCTGTATTTACATATTGTGAAATTTCGCTTTTAGGAATCGTAACTCTCTGCTCGCCAACAACATAAGGTCCTGCCTGATATGGATTAAATATTATTGTGATACCCTTCTCATCCACTACAAAATTTTTATAATTATCTGCAACCGGCTTTGTACCGTCATCTATCATATCAGTTATAGGCTCTGCTCCGGCTTGTTTCTGCTGCTCAATCAAACTGTTTCGACAGTAATCTGAAACAAATTTCATATAGCCCGAATCCTTGATAAATAAATCTGCAAAGCTTAAAACACTTTCGCCAAAATCATAATTATATGTTTGTGTAAAATAACTGGGATGAGCAGTGCCTGCAATAAATTCAAAGCAGGAGAGTTCAATACTGACGAATGAATTCATAGCATAAGCCGTTTTATAATCAGTCACTATCTCTGAAGTCATATCCTTAAACGCTGTATCGTAAGTAAACGAATTCAGATTTTCTTTAAATCCCCTCACCCATCCTTTTTCAAGAGTATCGATATATGTATTCATATCCCCTGCAATGCCTCGTACCCCCATTAACGCATCAGGACCAAAGTTAAAGCTCGGATATTTTAAACTTACTCTGTAAGGATATTTATTCAGAACTCCCTCTTCCTTGCTGGAGGCAGAATCAACCTGTAACGACTGGCCAAAAGCAAATGAAGTGATGAATGAAAAAAGAAGGATTAGAGTTTTCATAATTATATATATTTTTTTAAAGCTTTTAACATTGCAAGATTTTCCTCTTCCAGCCCAACTGTTATCCTTAAACAATGCCCTAAGCCAAACGGTTTAAGCGGGCGAATAATAATTCCTTCGCGCAGCATACTTTCATTTATTTGTGCGACTTTACTTTCATCGCCGAAATCAAGCATCACAAAATTTGCATAGGAAGGAATCCAGTTCAACCCCATTTTAGTAAACTCATCTGTTATCAATTTATATCCTTCCTTATTCACAGCCAATGACTTTGCTAAAAATTCTTCATCTTCTATCGAAGCCACTGCTCCGACTTGCGCCGGCAATGACGGCTCGAACGGCATCTTTACTTTCATAATGCTTTCTATAAAATCCTTCTGTCCGAATCCGTAGCCGATACGAACTGCAGCAATACCATAAACTTTCGAAAACGTTCTGAGAGTAATTACATTATCATGTCTGTAATGAAGTGAGTCGGGATATTCAGGCTTATCCTGAGCAAACTCGAAATATGCTTCATCAAGAATTACAATTATATCGTCAGGGACTTTATCAACAAAGCTTTCAAATTCCTTTCTTGTAAATATCGTTCCTGTTGGATTATTAGGATTACACAGATAAATTATTTTTGTCTTATCATTTATTGCATTAAGAATAGCATCCAAATCAAATTTATAGCCCTTCTTCATTGGGACTTCAGTAAATTTCTTACCGCTGGATTTTGCCAGCACCTGGAAGCCTATGAACGTTCCTGCCGATGTTAACAGCTCGTCATCATCCTGCAGAAAGCACCTTAATATATATGAAATTATTCCTTCGCTGCCGCTTCCGACTGCAACGTTATCGATATGCAGATCATATTTTTTGGCAATAAGAGTTCGCAGTTCGATTGCGCCAACATCCTGGTAGCGGTGCACATCTTCCATGCATTTTATCATTGCTGCGACTGCATTGGGTGAAGGTCCTAACGGATTTTCATTTGATGCAAGCTTGTAAACTTTTTCAAGATTAAATTCTTTTTGAATTTCTTCAATTGTTCTGCCCGGAACGTAAGGTCTTAAACTTTTTATATGGGAAGGTATTAGGGACATTTGTTTTTTATTTTTACCAAAATAGGTTTATTAATTTTAAGTAAAAATGAAATATTTAAAACTTTGAAAACTTAAATTTGAAATCTTTCTCCCCTGTTACATTTTATAAAATTCTTTAAATTCATATCAAACAAAAAATATGAAACTAAAAATTGCATTGGCGCAGTTCAAGGTCACTAATTCGAAGCCATTAGAGAACTTACAAAAAGCCGAAAAATTTATTTCAGATGCAGCATCTCAAAATGTTGAGCTCCTCTGCTTTCCGGAAATGTTTCTCACGGGATTCAACTGGAATTTTTTAAACACAGATAAAAATAATTTTAGCAGCTATATAAATACTCTTACCTCGCTTGCAAAAAAATATAAAATATGGATTAACGGCTCAATGCCTGAGCTAAACGACGAAGGAAATATCTGCAACACTTCAATATTGTTTAATTCAAACGGTGAGCGAGCTGCGACCTACAAAAAAATTCATCTATTCAGCTACATGAAAGAAAACAAGCATCTTGCTGCAGGAACTAAACTTGCATTCTCAAATCCACCGTGGGGGAAAACGGGACTGTCAGTTTGTTACGATTTACGTTTTCCGGGTATGTTTCAAACTTATGCAATTAACGGCGTAAAACTTCAGCTTCATCCTGCTGCATGGCCTTATCCACGGCTTGAACACTGGCAAACTCTGACAAAGGCAAGAGCAATTGAAAATCAAATGTTTGTGGCTGCGGTAAATCAAGTGGGAGATGAAGACTTTGGCTCAAACGGAGCTGTTACTTACTTCGGAAACTCAATGGTTATTGATCCCTGGGGAAAAGTTCTAGTGCAGGGAAATGACAAGGATGAAACTTTGCTGACTGCCGAAATTGATTTAGATACTGTAGATGAAATAAGAAATACGATAACTGTTTTTGAAGACAGAAATCCTGAGGTGTGCGATGTAACGAACCCTCTAAACTAATTATGATACCTTCGCAACGTATTTTTTCTTTGTTTTCAGCTCATTAATTTTTCGTGTAAACCAGCCGCCAGGTCTTAATTTAAAGCCGGGTGTAGTATTCATTTCAACAACTAACTCTTCAAGTCCATCATTCGTAGTACTTGCAGCTACTTTAGTAAGCTTTCTGAATAAAATAGCTGTAATGTATGCCCTGCTGTGATTCGACTCTTTCGGATTTGTGTATTTACGTTTAAGCTCCATCATGAACGCATCATTGACAGATAAGGCAGTTTCGAAATTTCCAAGTTCATAATGTGTTTGGGCTAGCTCAACCTTCATCTGCCATTGAGAAATGAAATTGCTTTTTGTTATTCCCGAAAAGTACTTCAATGCATCGTGAAATTCTCCCCTCTTAAAACAAATTCCACCTAAGGGATAATACATCAGATTAATCCTGTGTTCCTCAGGAAGCTCAGGACCGTATTTTCTAACAAAACTTTCGCACCAGTCAAGTCTTAAAGCTTCTATTGCAACATCACAGATATTGCGGAAATAAAATGGCGGGAAATTACTCTCCTCAAGTTTATAGAGTTTATTTTTTAAAACCGTGTCAAAATTTTCAATAATTCTATCCACAACAATAGGAGTGTGATTTCCATTTGCAATATTAAACTGATAAATGTAAGCGCCATCCAGAGTAACTAATATATTATATAAGTATTTTTTATCCAGTCTGGATTTTAATCCCGAAAAGATTTCCTGAAATTTCTTTAGATTATTTTCGTAGTTTTCTCCGAGAAAGACCTTGTGCAGATAGTATTCAAGCTCAATCAGTTTAAATCCCATTGAAGAATTATCTTTTGCAGCTTTGAAAAATTTATCAAAATCTATACTATCAAAAAAAACAGCATTTAAATTATTTTCATCAATATTATAATTATGCTTGTTTATCATAGATGCTTGTTTGCTTGCAATAGCTTTTTTTATTGCTGCTGCCGCAGCGTATTCATTTCGTTTAGTTATTAAATCAGCATGCTTATGAATCTTAAAATCTTCTCTGTAGTCTGCAATTTTCATATCGAATAATTTTATAATCTTTGCATAATTTTCCGGAAGCGGAGTGTTCATTTTATCTGCATCCGATATATTTTTATCAAGCAGCTTTGTGTATAACTTTTCAATTTTTCTTTTTCTGAATTCGTCAATTTTGAAAAAATCGATTTCAAATTCATTATTTTCAAATGCCTGTATTGCAATAAATCTTTCTGCTAACTGACCTAAATCGGAAATTACGTTCCTTATTTTGCCCTCGTGATACTTCTGCCCCGGATAAACTTTTTTGAAAACATTTACTAATTCAAATGCTTTATTCTCGAAATCAGGAAAATACTTTTTAATAATTTCAAGAAGCTTAACAACATCTTTAGAAGAATTATAATACGGAGATTCAGCAAATTTGCCGAAGCTCTTAAGTTCTTCTTTAGTAAAAGTTTTTACAATCTGTAAAACTTTCGTTTCTTTCATTTGGGATTAAAAATTGAAAGTGCATAAATTCCTATTCATAATAAATTCAAAACAAGGCGAAATTCATGCACAATAAACCAATCATATATTGTGTGTTTTCATTATTTCACTTAATTTCAGCGCATGAAGACCGGTATTTTCAAAAGCTCGGATAAGCTGAAAAAAGATTCCGCTCTCCCACAGAATGTTAGCTATTCCTCCCCGGGCGCTATTCTTTTTTTTTGTTCCATTTTCTATGCTTCTTTTGAATTTAATAATAATTTTCTTATCTGTCTTCTGTGGCGATAGATATGCATTATTGCATGCTCCATTATCTGATCGTAATCATATATTTGTCCCCAGCCGGAATCCATTCGACCCTTGGCATAATTCCACATATCACTCTCTTTTATTTTACCCAGAGATTGTTCATTAAAAATAAACATTTCATCTAATGCTTTGTTGTATTCTTTTATTGATTTGAGATGAGTAACAGCAGGCAGAGAAAATTCTTTCCCGGGAAATTTATTTCTCAGAATTAAAGTGGGATAAAAGTATCCGCATTTAACAATATGAGTTAATATTGTTTGCACGGATTTGCAATTCGGATTTCTTGTCTTTGCATCGACAACTTTTACTAAATCTGCCTCTGATATTTTTCTTATTGCTTTCTTTAAATCTGCAATTGCAATTTCATATTCGTCTAGAATTGCGCCGATGCTGCCTTTGCGGAATGTTTGATTCATTGAAAAATTTAAATAATTTGAAATTTTAAACAATTTAATCCTTGATTGATTTCATAGCAATACCTTTTTATATAAAATTTTAAAAATTCTAACATTGTTAATTGTAAATAACGTTCAAAATCACTAATTTTAAATATTATTTCAAACCTACCTTCATTTAATGTCTCAAAATAATTACTCGAAAATCAAAACTTTTGATCAAAGAGGATGGGTAAAGGAAAATTTATCTTATAAAAAAGATCCGGGAAGCTGGGCTTGGATTCTTCACAGAATTACAGGTATAGCATTAATCGGTTACTTATTTCTTCATATATATTCACTTAGCCCATTAACTCAGGGTGAAGCTGCATTTAATGATAAGATGAAAAGTTTTACTTCTCCGTTCTTTATGTTCATAGAGTGGCTTTTATTCGCATTTGTGTTATTCCATTCTTTAAACGGAATAAGAATTGTTTTAGTTGACTGGGCTGACGGAGCAAAATATCAGAAGTCACTATATGTATGGTCATGGATTGTTGGTGTTGTATTATTTATAATGATGGGAATAGTAATGTTTTCTTACGAAATCGGCTTGTTAGCCAAATAAAATAAAATTTTCATTTAATGTTTAAGTATCAAAGCACTAAATCTACAGGTTCAAAAAGCTGGGTAATACAAAGAGTAACAGGGGTTGCTCTCGTTATTTTGATGATAGGACATTATATTCTGATGCATTATAATCCCGATTCAGGACATACTTACGGAGCTGTTTTAAACAGAATGTCGTATTCCTGGTACAGAATAATTGATATCAGTTTTTTAATTTTGGGTATGTATCACGGTCTTAACGGCGTTTGGGGAATTTTCCGTGATTACAAATTAAAAACATGGCAAAACTACACTGTTATTGCGCTTTTATTAATATTCGGTTTAGCTTTTGTAGCCTGGGGAATAAGCATTATATTTTCAATCCCCTATATCCATACAACAAGTGCACATTAATTTACAATTGACTTTTTAACACAATTTTATAATTTTTGCTAAATTAACCAAAAATCTAAACCAAGGAAAACTCCACATGGAAAAATTCAGTGATCTGCAAAAAAAGCTTGACGACATGAAGACTGATATTGAGAAGTTTTATTCAAAAGGTCAAAATGCCGCAGGAACCAGATTAAGAAAGAGTTTAAACGAATTAAAGAAGGTTGCCTCTGATATCCGTAAAGAAATTCAGGATACAAGAGCATCAAGAAAAACTGAAGGTTAATTTTTTCTTGTTCTTTACTTCCGGAGGTGGAATCTAAATTAGGGTTATTGCAGTTATACTTTGTGAAAGACCTTAATTTAGAATCCACTTTTTTTTTATGTCATTTACCAGAAACTAAGTTCTCCCCTTGAGGGGAGTCCGACCTGAAAGGTCGGGAGGGGTGTTGGAACGAACACCCACCGTCTCACTTTGCTCGACAGCTCCCTCAAGGGAGGATTTTTTTTTGTCAAAGCAATGTGTAGTTCTCTGAACATATATTTACAAATTTAACCATTGCCATAATTGAGCACATCACGAATAAGAAATTTTTGCATCATTGCCCACATAGATCACGGCAAATCCACTTTAGCTGACCGCTTACTTGAAAAAACTAAAACTGTTGCCGAGCGCGATATGGTCAAGCAGATTCTTGACGATATGGAGCTTGAACAGGAACGCGGCATCACAATTAAACTTCATGCTATTCAGATGAAGTATAAGTCTAAATCAGGCGAAGATTTTATATTTAATTTAATTGATACTCCCGGTCACGTAGATTTTTCATACGAAGTTTCACGTTCCCTTGCAGCATGCGAAGGCGCATTGCTCGTAGTGGATTCCACTCAGGGCATCGAAGCGCAGACTATCAGCAATCTTTATCTTGCCATAGATAACGGACTTGAGATAATACCGGTAATAAATAAAATCGACCTTCCCAATGCAATGCCTGACGTTGTAGCAGACCAGATTGTGGATTTGATCGGCTGCAAAAAGGAAGACATAATTTTAGCATCTGCCAAGGCAGATATCGGAACAGATGATATTCTTGAAGCAATAGTATCAAGAATTCCTGCTGCTCCTATCAATAACGAGAAGCCATTACGCGCATTAATATTCGATTCGAAATTTGATATCTACAGAGGCGTTATTATTTACCTTAGAGTTTTCGATGGTATTTTAAAAGAAGGACAGAAAGTAAGATTTTACTTTAATAATAAAGAGTTTGTGGCAGAAGAAGTTGGTACGCTGAAGATGGATAGAGTTCGCACAAAGGAGCTTGAGTCCGGTCAGGTAGGCTATATGATTTGCGGAATAAAAGATGTTAACGACTCTAAAGTCGGCGATACTGTGTTCAATGCAGAAGACCCGATAACCGAGCCTCTTCCCGGCTATAAAGAAGTTTTGCCGATGGTATTCAGCGGAATATATCCTTCGCAGGCAGAAGATTTTGAAATACTGAGAGATTCGCTATCAAAACTGAAACTGAATGACGCAGCTTTATCCTTCGTCCCCGAAAGTTCGTTGGCGCTCGGCTTTGGTTTCAGATGCGGATTTCTCGGAATGCTCCACATGGAGATTGTTCAGGAACGTCTTGAACGCGAATACAATCTCAACATTGTTACAACCGTACCTAACGTAGAGTATAAAATTTACAAAACAAACGGCGATGTTCTTGTAGTTGATAATCCGTCTTCAATGCCGGAGCCTCAGCTTATAGATTATATCGAAGAGCCGTATATCTCTGCAAATATAATTACTCCTACAGAATACATGGGCAACCTGATGAAGCTTGCAAATGAAAGACGAGGAGTATTTGTAAACAGCCATTATGTAGATGCAAAAAGAGTTGATTTGCACTTTGAACTGCCGCTAAGTGAAATCGTTTATGATTTTTACGATAAGCTAAAATCATACTCACGCGGCTATGCATCGTTTGATTACGAATTAAAAGATTACAGAAAATCAGATTTAGTAAAGCTTGATATATTATTAAACGGCGACCCTGTCGATGCTTTATCAACCGTTGTTCATAGGTCAAAAGCACATGACTGGGGCAAAAGATTATGTTCCAAACTAAGAAAACTTATTCCGAGACAGATGTATGAAGTTGCTATTCAGGCAGCTATCGGAGCGAAGATTGTAGCAAGAGAAACAATCTCTGCAATGAGAAAGAACGTTATAGCAAAATGTTACGGCGGTGATATTTCAAGAAAAAGAAAACTTCTTGAAAAGCAAAAAGAAGGAAAGAAGAGAATGAAGCAGGTCGGCTCAGTTGAAATTCCGCAGGAAGCATTCCATGCAGTTCTTTCGCTGGATGACTAAAATTTAGAATTATAAATTTAGTTTATTGAGCACTCGCAAAACTATAAAATTCCTCCCTTGAGGGAGGTGCCGAGCAAAGCGAGGCGGTGGGTGTTCGCCAAAACACCCCTCCCCGACTTCGTCGGGACTCCCCTCAAGGGGAGAATTTAATAGCAATCAAAGTGCTTCAATTGAACATTTTTCAAATTATTACGTTTCACATTATAACATAGTTTTTAACACATAACACATTTAATGTCATTATTAAAAAAGAACCCTAAGACTACTAATAAAAAAGATGTAAAGAAGAACAAACCGAAAGAGTTTTTTGATGCATTAGTTTACGCTGCTGTTGTAGCATTTATCATAAAAATATTTTTGTTTGAAGCATACAGAATCCCCACAGGCTCGATGGAAAAGACATTGCTTGTCGGAGATTTTCTTCTTGTGACAAAATTTACTTACGGAGCAACAACTCCGCGTAATGTACCTTTCACTGACTGGAGACTTCCCTACTGGAAACTTCCCGGATTTAAAGACCCTGAAAGAGGTGATATTATTGTATTCGATTTTCCCGGTGATAAAGATGAGTTGCAATCAAAAGAAGTTGTGAACTATATCAAAAGATGTGTAGGTTTGCCCGGTGATACAATTCATGTTGTAAACAAAAAGCTTTTTGTAAACAGCGCACCATTTCCTGAGCCGCCCGGTGAACAGTTTGATAAAGTTACACGTGAACCCGGCTTTATGAATCCTAGAATTTATCCTAAAGGCGCGCCATGGAATGAAGATAATTACGGACCAATACGTGTCCCTAAAAAAGGCGACAAGATAAAGCTTGACGATAAAAATTTTGATGCATGGAGAATGTTTGCTTTAAAAGAAGGACATAAGATACAGATGAATCCGGGTGGTGTAATTTCTTCAGACGGAAATCCGTTACCCAATAACGAATATACAGTCGAAAGAAGTTATCTTTTTATGATGGGTGATAACAGAAACAACTCGCTCGATAGCCGTTTCTGGGGATTTATGCCGGAAGAAAATATTGTAGGTCAGGCATTTATGCTTTACTGGTCATGGGATGCAAACATTCCTTTCTCGAATCTGTTTGATTTATTAGGGTCTATAAGATGGGAAAGAATAGGAACACTGATAAAATAATTTAATCAACGACAATTATTATTTTTGAGAACTCTGATTTTTTTAATGTAAAGGTCAGAGTTTTTTTTATCTAAAAATATGTTTTATTTCGCACAAAAAAGTTGAAACCAATACTTCAAACTCTTTGTTGCTCTTAATAATACTAAAATTAAAACGGAGTTTCTTATTGGATACTGGCTTACACTGGATTCTTTTTAACATATTTGTAATCGGAATGCTCGCCCTGGATTTGGGGGTATTCCATAAAAAATCACACAAGGTTGAGCTGAAAGAAGCACTTGCATGGAGCGGCGTATGGATAGGCTTTGCATTAATTTTTGCATTAATGCTATGGCTGGGATGGATATATCAGGGTCCTTACGACCACTCAGATGTTACGATGAAATTTTTAACGGGATACCTTATTGAAAAATCGCTGAGCGTAGATAACGTATTTGTATTCGTGCTTTTGTTCGGATATTTCAAAGTGCCAAGCGAGTACCAGCATAAGGTTTTATTCTGGGGAATTCTCGGCGCTTTAGTTATGCGTGTTATTTTTATCTTCGCAGGTGTTGCTTTAATTCACAAGTTTGAATGGATAATTTATGTGTTCGGCGCATTCCTTATTTTCACCGGAATAAAAATTGCCGTGCAGAAAGATAAAGAAATGCATCCGGAAGATAACCCTGTGCTGAAGCTTACAAAAAAATTCTTCAGAATGACTCCTAATTTTGAGGGAGATAAATTTTTTGTTACGAAAGATAAAGTAAGATACGCTACACCGCTTTTTGCTGTATTGGTTCTTATTGAGACAACGGATTTGATTTTTGCTGTGGATTCTATCCCGGCAGTCCTTTCGATTTCAAGTGACCCTTTTATTGTTTATACTTCGAACGTATTTGCAATATTAGGATTAAGAGCTTTGTATTTTGCACTGGCAGGTATAATGCACTTATTCCATTATTTGAATTACGGTCTGGCTGTTATACTTGTATTTGTAGGTACTAAAATGTTATTAGGTAAGGGAGTTATTCCCACCGAAATATCACTGCTGGTAATTGCAAGTGTATTGCTGCTTTCGGTAATGCTCTCCTTGATGTTTCCAAAAAAAGGAGCAAAAGAAAAACAAATCGAAGAACAAATAGAAAAGGATACTCAGAATTAAATTATACCGTTACGAAGCCGGAGCTTCGTAACAAATTCAGATTAAAGCTATGTGCAGAAATGCCCATAGCTTTTTTTATATCCTTTGCATTTTAAAATAAATATTATGACTAAACTTTAATAAACATTGTCCGGACTTTACATACATATTCCATTCTGCAGAAGAAAATGCACATACTGTGATTTTTATCTCGTCACTAATCTGAACATTATAGAAAAATTTATTTCAAATTTGCTAAAGGAGATAGAACTTACCGCGCCGTTATACAAGAATGAAAAGTACGATACAATATTTTTCGGCGGCGGCACTCCTTCCCTATTGCCTCCTGCAAGATTAAAAGATATTATAGATGCTTTAAAAAATAATTTTACTGTTTCTGATATTTCTGAGGTTACTATTGAAGCAAACCCGGAAGATTTTTTCGAAGCAAATTTTGAGGAATATAAGGATGCGGGAATAAACCGTTTCAGCTTTGGTGTGCAGTCATTTATAGATGAAGAGCTAAAATTTTTAACACGTATGCATACGGCTGAGCAGGCTGAAAATGTAATAAGAGAATGCCGTAAAGTTTTTGATAATGTAAGCTGCGATATAATCTATTCCCTGCCGGATCAAACTAAAGAAAATTTAGAGTATTCACTCAATAGAGTAATCCAGCTGAACATTCCGCACGTTTCAGCCTACACTTTAATTTTCGAAGAACAGACAAAGCTTTATACTCTGCTGCAGAAAAAAATTGTTATTCAGAATGAAGATTCAGTTGAGTCCGATTTATATTCTTACGTTTCAAATTTTTTAATGAAGAATGGATTTATTCATTACGAAGTATCGAATTACGCAAAGCCCGGTTATGAATCAAAACATAATCTGAAATATTGGTGCTATGAAAATTACATCGGCCTTGGTCCTTCGGCGCATTCACTTCATAACGGCAGGCGGTGGAATAATTTCCGTGATATAATGAAATACAATATTTTTTTGCAGGATGGAAAACTGCCCGTAGAAAATGAAATTATCCTTGATGAAAAAATGATGAAGATGGAATTTATTATGCTGGCATTGAGAAGTACGGGAGTAAATTACGAACGGTATAAAAAATTCTTCAATACAAATTTTTATGAGGAGTTTGAATATTCAATAAATGAATTACAGCAAAACCGTCTAGGAATAATTTTAGCAGAGGATTTTAAACTTACTGAAAAAGGTTATAAACTAACAGATGAGATTGTAGCTAAATACTTCTGAAGTTTATATTTTTCTTTTTGTAAATATGATTTGATATAAAAATTGCTGCGAGGATAAATGGAATAGCACCAAGTAAATCTGCGACATAATGATAACGCAGATACACCGTCGAAAAAATCATAAGACATGCATAAGGAAGATAAAAGTAAAAAGTATTTGAACGGATTTTCCTTGAAAGATAAGCGATAAGCACTATCATAATAGTATGCCCTGAAGGAAACGCATCGCGCTGCGCATAATTTTCGGGGTCGGGTACTCCCACCGGAATGGACTCCCCAAAATCAATCACCTGTCTTAATAACTTAGTAAAAAATATTCCAGGCAGTTCAGTATCAATTGATTGAAAAGTGTGAATTGTAAACCGCGGACCTATAGCCGGTACCATCAAATACCCGAGGAATGAAAGATAAAATCCGAGAAAGATAACAAGCATCGCATATTTAAGCTCTTCATATCTGTGCCACAGATACAGCTCCATTGCAAAGATAACAGGCATCAGGTAAAATATTCCGTAAATGATCTGTATGAACTCAGTGAACCATGGATTATTAAAATAAAGCGAAATTGTAGTCGGATCAGTTCCGAATATTGCCCTGTCTATCCCGGCAAGATAGCTGTCATACAACACCGGACTTGAATACACCATCAGATAATAAATCTGCTTAAAGCAGAAAAGCACCATTAATATCGGATAAAAAAATCTTATGAAGCGCGCTACTCCCGGTTTGCGTTTTGCGAAGTCATCTTTTTTTTCATAGATGCTTACGCAATAAACAATTGCAATGCCAAGAAATAAATTCAAGGCAATCATCACAAACTTTCCCATGATGGGAAGAAGGAATAATCCGATTAAACTAAGTACGAGAAGGAAAATCTGATTTGCTATATCGGGAGCTTCTAAGTATCGTAACCTATTTTTAAAATCCTCAATCAAATTTTATTATTAAATTACCGGGTGAGTCAAAAGAAACGTTGCCAGCGTTAAGAAAATTGCGCCGCCGACTACATCCTGAAAAGCTGTCTCGAAAGGTCCTGAAGTTATGGCAGGATCAAATCCCATTTTTTTTGAAATGAAGGGGAAAATTGTGCCGACTACGCCGGAGAGATTTATGGAAATAAACATTGATGTCCCGACCGTTAAACCGAATAAAAGCTTATTTGTATCTTCCCATGTATATCCTATAACTCCTACTATTACAGCAACTACAGAACCTATTAATATGGTAGTCTGCAATTGCCTTTTTACAGGCTCGAACCATCTATCCAGACTTATTAATCCTGTATCAAGAGCGCGTACAACGATAGCTGCGGACTGCAATCCTGTATTTCCTGCAATAGCAGAAATTATCGGCATGAATGAAGTCAGCAGAATTACCTTCTTTAATGTTTCATCATATTGAGCAATTACAAGCCCTCCTATAAGTTCAATTCCTAGCGTTATCAGCACCCATGGAAGACGGAGCTTAGCAATCTGGAACGGTGATTTTTTTTCAAGCTCTTCTGAATCCGACCCAACCATCTTTGCAACGTCTTCTGAATACTCCTCTTCCATAACGTCCATAATATCATCGGAAGAAATTTTTCCTATTACTCTACCGTTTAAGTCAACTACAGGCAATGATACAAGGTCATAGCTTCTGAAAATATTTGCAACTTCCTGCTGGTCAACATCGGCACGGACTGAAATTACATCGGGATTCATTACATCAATAATTTTTTTATGCGCCTCTTTCATCAGAATAATAATTCTTTTCAAAGAAATTATTCCTACAAGTTTGTATTCATTATCTACAACCCACACGTTATAAAGCTGGTCAACTTCATCAGCCTGGTCCTGAATTTCCTGAATCGCTTCGGCAACTGTTTTATCGCAATGAATTACGACGTACTCCTTCGCCATAATACTGCCGGCAGTATTCTCATCATATTGAAGAAGCTCGCGGACTTCCTGCGAATCTTCTTTGTCAATAGTATCAAGGTTCTGCAGCACTTCATGCTTCTCTTCGTCATCAAGGTCGCTTACAAAGTCAGCGGCGTCATCGGAATACATCTCACTGACGATAGAACTGAGTTTCTTGCCTTCAAGTCTTTCAACAATTTCATCTTTTCTTTCATCTGAAAGCTCAAGCAGTACGTTACTTGCAGATTCATGCTCCAGCAATGAAAAAAGATAGAAAGCATCATCGTCTTCTTCCAGATTTTCAATGATGACTGCAATATCAAAATCGTATAAATCGGCTATGATATTTCGAAGAGCACCGTCTGACTTATCCTGAATAAGTTCGGTGATATTTTCTAATATCTCATTATCAACTTCGAGTACTGATTTATATGTATTTTCTTTTGACAATTTTTTAAAACGGTCCTGATTGGAAAATAAATTTTGAAGTCTTGCAAGTTATCTATTACAGGACGCAGTTTCAATTTAAAACGGTAAATGAATTATTAAATTTTGAGAGGAAGATTAAATGCGTAAATTATTTTTGCGGGCAAATTCTTCACAGTATTGTTTTGCTTCGGCTAATCCGACACCTGACGCTTCACGGTATAATTTAATTGCAGTAATAAAATTTCCGTTTTCAATAAGCACTTTCATTTTTTTTTCAAGCATAGAATCATTGCTTTCAAATACATCTTTTTTCTCTTCGCCATTGCCTTCAGATTTAAATAGTCCCGGCATTTTTTTCATTATTTCTTCAGCCTGCTCAACTACTGCTTTTGCATCAGCAAGAGGAATGTTTTCTTTTTGCTGAACATGTTTTATGGCTTCAAGCTTTTTTCCCTGCTCCATAAATTCTACAATTTCACCAATCAGTTTAAAATCTTTTGCAGCTGCTCTTATATTCTTTTTAGTTTGAAGTGAAGGATTGTACATTTCTGTTGACTGCGCAAATATCTGCTGGTCTCTTGGAATAGAATATACCTTGGATTTCTTCTCCCTTCCTGAAAATAATTTCACAAGAACAAAGAAAAGGAATGCAATTCCGGCACCGATTAATCCATATATAAATGTATCAGGCATAATTTTAATTTACTAAATTCGAATTATTTTTACTATGTAGAGAAACAGCATCAAAATAGATTTTAAATAATATATTGATTATCTTGCAGAAAAATAAATCCCAAAATGAAAACTCTCCTTATTTTACTATTTTCTATTATAACTTTAAATTTATTTGCGCAGGATTGGGACGAAGATAGACACGAAAAAAAGCACCACAGAGAAAAATATAAGAAAGATTATTTTACGCTTGGATTATATACTGGTTCTTACATCGGTAAAGTACCATTACAGGCAGCCAACGGTTACGTTAATAGTATTACCGCGGAACTTGAATACTTTACTTTAAAAAATCTTTCTATTGCTGTCAGATATACTTATGGTTTTACAAAATTAGAATTATATGATTTAAAAGGTATATATGAAGGACCTGAGGTTAAATTCAATGAGCCTGATACACGCAGAGAAAATTTATCACTCATAGGAAAATATTATTTAGGTAGTAAAAAATTTCGACCTTATTTACAATTGGGTATTAATCAGGAATTCAATTACATAGGTAATTACTCGATTCATTTCTATTCCACTAACTCTGTTTATACTGATAATTTCCGCAGCTTCTTAATTACCCGTTACTCAGTTAATTTAGGAGTAGGAATTAATATAAAACTTTCGAAAGATTTTTCTTTAGATATGAACTATGATATCTATAAAGCTCTAAGTAAAAATTACGGTTACAACTATTTTTATGGTGAAAACTCTGACCTGAAAAACGGTTTTAACGGTAATTCAAGCTTTGTTGGAATTAAATATAATTTATAACACTCAATGAAAAAAATATTAACAGTACTATTATTTTTATCAACTTTAAATTTATTTGCGCAGGATTGGGACGAAGAAGAACACGAAAGAGATCATCACAAAAGCAATCCGTACAAAAAAGATTTTTTTACAGTCGGACTTTACACAGGCAGTTACATTGGCCAAGGAACTCAGACAGAGAAAAATTTTTATTTTAATTCCATAGCTGCTGAAATAGAGTACGTAAAATTCAGAGACCTTTCTATATATGCTAGAGGAATATATCAGTTTTCAAATGTCTCCGCTCCTTTCGTTTATCTTCCAAACTCAACATATGAGCAGCCTTTTCACTATAAAATGATTATCTCATTCGGCGGCAGATATTATGTTCGCAAAGAAGGAAAAGTAAGGCCGTATTTACAGCTTGGAATAAATCAGGAAACTCAATTTCAAAAACAAACTGTAGTTAAATATACAAATCCTGATGGTACAGAATACACTTCAGTAGTTTCAAACGGCGGTTATCATTTTTATTATTTCATGAATATAGGAGTCGGCTTTACAGTAAATATTTCGAAGCGATTTAATATTGATTTCAAATACGATCTTAACAAATCTATTGAAAGAAAAGTATCGGGTTTCAACGGTTTCTCAGTCCTTGCTGGCTTAAAATATAATTTATAAAACCCCTATGAAGAAAATATTATTAATTATTTTAATTTTAATCAGCAATAATTTATTTGCACAGGATTGGGATGATGATGAAAATAGAAAAGGTCATCATAGAAAAAACGATTACAAAAGAGATTACTTTTCTATCGGATTGTACGGCGGATATTATCTGACAAGCGGATTAATTTCACAGTCAGGCGCTACTATAAATTCTGTAACTTTTGAAGCTGAGTATGTTCAGACAGAAACCTGGGCATTCTATACTAAAGAAATATGCGGTTTTTTTAACAATGACATCGGAAATTTGATTGACGTTGATGAATTCCATTCCGCCGGTTACACTATAACAAATTATAATGCACCTACGATAATGATTTTATCAGGAAACTTCGGAGTGAGGTATTATGTCAGAAATAAGAATTTTAACCCTTATTTTCAGCTAGGTTTAAGCAATGAAGATTTTTATAAAGGAGAATATTCCTATACAGCAACATCATCAAAGGGTATGGAATATCAATACAAATCTAAACAATCCAATCAATATAATCTTTCGCTGGCATTTGGAGGCGGTATAAAAATAAAATTAAATAACAGATTTGCTGTAGATCTGCAATGTGATATGTACAGAAGCATTACAGAAAAACAAAGATATTACTCAGGTGCAACTTTCCTTGCAGGCTTAAAATATAATTTATAAAATACTGCTATTCCAAATGCAGCTTCATGCCTTCATGAGTAGCTTTGAACCCAAGCTTTTCATAAAAGCGGTGAGCATCTTTTCGTTGCTTATCTGTAGTAAGCTGAACAATGCGGCATTTTTTTTTCTTTGCTCTTTCTATAGCATACTCCATCATCTTTGTGCCGACTCCCTTTCCCGTCATAGTATCTTTCACTCTTACACTTTCAATCATCATTCTCATACTTCCGCAGTAAGTCAGATTAGGAATAAATGTAAGCTGCATCGTACCTATTATTTCACCGTCCAGCTCTAGAACAACCAGCTCCTGATTGGAGTCTGCATCAATGCGATAAAAAAAATCATAGTACGATGAAGGAAGCGGCATTTCAAATCTTTCCCGTGTCTTCCCCAGAAAATCATT
Source organism: Ignavibacteria bacterium (assembly GCA_041859205.1). GTDB lineage: Bacteria > Bacteroidota > Ignavibacteria > Tepidaquicellales > Tepidaquicellaceae > JAFDZO01. The sequence continues at coordinate 17,685 of JBHEKU010000268.1, forward strand.
TGCAAGCATTTCAACAATTCCCGGTACATCTTCTTTTTCCGCTTTTCTGAAAATCATGTATATCGCTCTAAAATTTTATAAAGCACAAAACACATTACTATTATTAATGCTATGAGAAATGAAAAAACATAAACAGGATTCAGCCTCGGCTTTTTAACTCCCTGCTCTTCCGCTTTTTTCTTCTTCCTTTTTTCTTCGTCGTCTTCTGCAAGAATTTTTTCCATCCATAGCTTTGTATCTGTAAAATTTTCGTTCACTTCAAGAAAGAGCGGCGAGTTCACCTGCTTAAGATTTGTCTCTGCATAAGATTTTAAATTTAATATACTTTCCGGAATTTCGTATCTGTGCTTCAGGTCATTCAGATAAACTTTATTGCAATACTCTACTATCAGCTTGCTTACATTTGCATTGCTGCCGAAGACCATGCCGTCAAGCTCAAGTAAATAATTCAGGTCATTTCTGAACAACCTCATCATTCCGGCTTTCTCAATCTTCACAAATAAATCATTGCGGTCTTTCTCATTCGATATCTGAAAATACGTTTTAGCATAGTACATACTCTGGTTTCGCATATCGGCTATTTTTTTTGCATTAGGCGTAAGGTCGTAGTCAATATCATAGCCCTCGCTTGAAGCGATATGCGGTTCAACTTTAAAATCGGTGCAGATAATATCGAGATAATATTTATAAGGAATTAAGATGCGCTGCCATAGCGCTTCTTTATGAGTGGGGTGTAACTCAAGAATTTCATCAATGTACTCAATCGCGCTTTCGAAGTTTTTTAAAGCAACTTCTTCCTGTGCCAGAGTGAGCTTGTTTTCGATGTTGAGCATGTTCTAAAGGGATATGTACAAAATAGCAAGAAAAGAGTTATGATATTATTATAAAATTTCCCCTATTCCTACTAATAGGGTACATCATCTTTTTTTTCTTGACATGACTTGTTATATTTGATGAGTATATTTTTGTGAATGAAGAAATGCAGCGGGCGGGCTCAGAATGTTACAATAATGTTACAGCTCAGAATTTATAATTCAGAATTCAGAATTCTGAGTTTATAAAAAATCCGTCAAAAATTCATCAAAAATCTTGAATGACGAAAAAACAAAATTTCGGTACCGAAGGTTCGCCTTGGCGAATTGTTTTTACAACACAGTTGGAAAGAAAACCCGACTTTTTTCCGACTTTTTATAATTGTGAAATGGTGAGATAGTAAAATAGCGATTTTAGTGCAATTTTGTGGTTTTGTATTTTAGTGGTAAGATAAAATCCGACTTCTTTCAATTAACAATTATTAATTAATAATGAACAGAAAACCCGACTTTTTTCCGACCAAATTCAAATTTGAAATTTGGAATTCGTAATTTGGAATTCGTAATTTGGAATTCGTAATTTGGAATTCGTAATTGAAAAAGAATCCGACTTTTTACAATTTTTAAATACACAGAAGGTTAAAAAGAAAAATGTTACAATAATGTTACATCTGAAATCTGAAATTAAAAGAATGTTACAATAACGTTACTCTTACATTCTACTTTATACTTGCTACTTTTTACTTTAAAAATTAATGATGTATAGGATGAGCTAACGCTGCGCTATTTTTATTACGTTGGTAAATGCTCCACCCGGCTCCGGCAAGGACAACAACTGCTCCGATAATCTGCAGATGATGAACTCCCTGACCAAGGAAAACAATACTGTAAAAAATAGTAAGAGGAACGCTGAAAAAAGTATAGACCATAGCCGATGATGCGCCGACCTCACTGATGCATTTATAATAAGAGCCGAAGACAACTGCTCCGCCGATAACACCGACAAATGCAAGCATCATATAATTATTAAGACCGAGCGAAGCCCATGGAGTGGACTGAATACTTGCAAATGAAAATGGAATGAGGACAACTAATCCGAAGAATGCAAGCAATGCCGTGAAGGCTGCCGGATGGTATTTTTTGCTGATATCACTTACCAGCACAGAGCTGAATGAAATAAGTACGGCGGATATAATCATTAGTATATCGCCGGATAAGCTGCCGCTGCCGTGATGCATACCGCCGAGAGTAGAAATTACAACTCCGGCTATTGCAACCAGTGCACCGGCAAAAGCAGGCCATGACCATTTTTCAAGCCTGAATATAACGGCAAAAATCATAGAGAATATCGGCGCAGTATTGAAAATAATTGAGCCTTGCGTAGCTGAAGTTTCCTGAAGTCCTGTTGCGATAGTGTATGAATAGAGACCGAAGTTAAGTCCGCCTGCAAGTGCGATGATAAGCAGTTCTTTAATAGGTATCTTCTTCCATTTTTTCCAGAACGTTGCCAGTAGAGCCATCGATATTATAATGAGAAGAACACGAACAGATGCAACTACACCGCTTTCAATACCTTTAAGCATATGCAGAAAAAGGTAATTGAAACTTACCAGAACGGCAAACAATAGTCCGTACTTATTCAGGAATTTGCTCAAAGTTATCCCCCGATAATTATTTGAATGATTTCAAAGATGAAATGAAGTTTGAGCAATTTAGTGTTTTGAAATCAATAATACAAAATAAAAACCCGCTGACAATATTTACTTTATCAACGGGTCTAAGGAAAGGAAAAGGAATGAAAAAAATTGTTACCGGGTTATTATATCTTAATATACCAGGCCGCCCGGAGCAGCGCTCATATAGAATAAAGGATTAGTTGCAATTATATCGTTGAACTCTCTTAACTGAGAAAAATTTACATTGGAGCATTTGAAAGAAAGCAGTTCGTTATTATCTTCGTATAAAATTACCATTACTTCGTTATCGTTCATTTTTTGAAACGTGAATTTCATTTCTGTACCTTTATATGACTTTTTTGTAATCTTTATAAAGGGTTTTTCGAGTTTGTTGAATTCTACTGACATGGCGTTTGAGTTTATAGGGTTAATTAATTTGCTTCTAATTCCCTTATATTCACTTTCCGTGCCAAAAAAAATCGATAAAATAAGCTATATTACGTAATTTTATATAGGAGATGCAATGGAAAATAGTAGTTTGAAAACTGTGAAGAGAAACAAAAAACCCGCTTAAAATTTCTTCCAAGCGGGCTTTAATATTATATCTTAAATCTGTTATTTGAAATCAGGGTTATCCGATTCTTTTTTCAAGTGCATGGTACTCATCCCACATTTCCTTAGGAAGAGCATCACCGACTTTTTCAAAGAATTCTTTCATACCGGGAAGTTCGCCTTTCCAGTTTTCATTTTTAACTTCGAGTGCTTTTTCAACTTGTTCTTTTGTCATATCAAGACCTGTGGTATCAAGTCCGCCAGTTGTCGGTACGTTACCTATTGCAGTTTTAACTGCATCGGTTTTGCCATTAAGTCTTTCGTAAACCCATTTAAGAACTCTGGCGTTCTCGCCGAATCCAGGCCATAAGAATTTGCCGTTCTCATCTGTTCTGAACCAGTTGATGTGGAAAATCTTTGGAGCTTTATCTCCGAGCTTTTTGCCCATATCGAGCCAGTGCTGGAAGTAATCTCCTGCATTGTAACCTATGAAAGGAAGCATTGCAAACGGGTCGCGTCTTATTACACCAACTGCTCCTGTTGCTGCTGCTGTTGTTTCAGAGGACATTGTTGCGCCGACGAATACACCATGCTGCCAGTCGAATGATTCATATACAAGCGGAACGTTTGTGGCTCTTCTTGCTCCGAATAAAATAGCATCGATTGGAACTCCCATTGGGTTCTCAAATTCAGATGAGATACATGGGCACTGTGCTGCAGGTGCTGTGAAGCGTGAGTTCGGGTGAGCTGCATTGCCTTCACCTGTATAATCTCTTCCCTGCCAGTCTTTCATTCCTTCTGGTTTCTCTTTTGTGAATCCTTCCCACCATGGTTCATTCTCTTTTGTAAGAGCAACGTTGGTAAAGATTGCATTCTTATGAAGTGATGCAATTGCATTCGGATTTGTCTTTGGGTTTGTGCCGGGAGCTACGCCGAAGAATCCTGCTTCAGGGTTAATAGCATATAATCTGCCGTCTTCGCCGATATACATCCATGCGATATCATCGCCGACTGTTTTTACTTTATAGCCCTGATCTTCAAGAGCTGATACCATCATAGCA
>JBHEKU010000191.1:0-11964 GCA_041859205.1 Ignavibacteria bacterium
AAAGACCTGGGAGTTTTTCTTGGAGAACATCTTGCAGGATATGTGAAGCTTGAAATTGAAGAGCAGAAAGAAAGTTACGATTATATAATTCCAGTACCGTTTCATAAAACTAAGGTAAGAGAAAGAGGTTATAACCAGTCGGAGTACATAGTAAAAGGACTGAGCGGCGTGTTAAATATGCCTTTTTCATTCGATGTAATAAACCGAAAGCTATACACAAAATCACAGACAAAATTAACGCTGCTAGAAAGGCAAAAGAACATTTTAGGAGCTTTTGCTTTTAATAATTCTTATAATGAAAAGCTGAAAGATAAAAATATAATTCTGCTTGATGATGTTGTCACAACGGGAGCAACTGTAAACGAATGCATAAAAGTCCTGCGTGAAGCAGGTGTGAATAAAATTTTTACCGTTTCACTGGCAATGGCAGAGTAAATTAATACACTTTCAAAGCTTCAGTTAGTTTTAAAATATCTTCTTCGTTGTTAAACAAATGAGCAGATAATCTCAAGTACCCTTCTCTTAATGCCACATAAATTTTCTTCTGCTCTAAATCCTTTTGTATCTTTTCGTTCCTTGATGCATCGTTATGTGAGAATATGAGAATGTTCGAGCGATGTACCGGGGTTAAATCACATTCAATCGTGAAGTTACTTGCATCAACTTCTCCTATGAAAATATCCTGTAATTTTAAAATATGATTAAAAATATTTTCAACACCGATTTTCAAAAATAATTCAACTGCGCATTCCATGCCTATCATGCCCAGGCAATTCAAGGTAGAGTTTTCATAAACAACTGCATCGCCTCTGAAATTCAAATTATAGTTCAGAAAATTTTTGAAGTCGTAATTTATACTTGTTGTTGCTACGTAGCTTGGTTTTACTTTCTCTCTGATATTCGCAGGTATATATGCAAAGCCTACTCCTGAAGGAGACATCATCCATTTCTGTGAACCGGCTGATAAGAAATCTATGCTGTATTCATCTACATAAGTAGGGCAAGCTCCAACGGCTTGTATTGCATCAACAACTAAATAACATCCGTTATCGTGGCAGATTTTACTTATAGTTTTCAAATCATTTCTGAAGCCTAAAAACTCTACTGAACTTATAGTAAGCACCTTTGCATTAGTTCTCTTTATAGTATTTTCAATATCAGAAATTTTTATTTTACCTTTATCGGATGGAATCATTTCATTTTTTATTCCTCTCATTTTTTCCTGATTCATCCATGGATAAGGAACAGCGGGAAATTCCGAATCAGCGAATATTACTGTATCACCTTCATTCAAATCGATACCGTTTGCGAAAACATTAAGACCGTGAGTTGTGCTTGATGTCAGAAAGATATCTTCTGCTTTAGCATGTATAAGCTCTCCGCATTTCTTTCTCAGACGTTCTGCAGTCTGATAATTTATAAGACTTAAATTTTCATTGGTAAATGTAAATCCGTCAACAGCTTCTATCAATCTTCTTCTCGTCTCTAATGAGTAATGCGAGTAGTGCGCATTATCAAGATAAGTGCAATGCTTTGTTACAGGAAAAAGTTTTCTTGCATCTTCGCAAGTTTTTATGTGCTCAAACTCTTTTTGAATATCTGTCATAAATTATTTTTAATTTACTTCTTTTTCTTTTTTGATTTTTTTGTTGTTACTTTTTTCTCTTCAGGAAGATTCGACTCATAATACTTTTTGTACTCAGTATAATAAAACCAAATTGCATCCACGTAATTATATGGTTCCTTCCAGTTATCCAATGTTCCATAGGTAGGTTTTTTTCTATCGGGCCATATCAGCGCATGCAATGAATCGCTCTTTGAAGACAGATAAGGATAAGACTCTTTTACATTATCCCAGGTCTTATAATCTTTTTCTAGATATGCAGTAATCGTTAGCGCATCTATAACCCGTCCCAGCCCGGCATTGTAAGCTGCGAGAGCAAACTTATACCTTTCATCACCGAACTCAGAGAACTGCGATGCAAGCGATGCATAATAATATATACCTGCTATTAAATTATTCTGCGGCGTGCGTGTATCTTCCAGTGAAAGCTGATTCTGCAAGCCTTGTCCCGTACGCGGCATAATCTGCATAAAGCCAAGTGCTCCTGCATGCGAGACTGCATCAGGATTGAAATAAGATTCCTGCCTTATGATTGCAAGCACAAGTCTCCAATCAAGCTTGTAAAAATTGCACTCGCGCTTAATCATTTCACCGTATTCATCAACTAAAGCCTGAACATTTCCCGGACTGAATGAACGTGTTTTCTTTATCTCCCCGGAAACTTTTTCTAATCCGCCGGCATCTATACCTTTTATTGTCTGCCTGAAATTCGAGTTTGAAGTAAATAAGTCGAGCAATCTTGGCCAGTTGCGAAGCAAGCCTTCAACATAGTTTTCAGTTTCAAAAGAGTTGTATGTTACAAATTCGTTAAAGTCAGTTTTGTTTTGTTTCTTCTCTTCGGTAGGTGTTACTATTTCACCGTTTGACTTAGGAATATTTTCTTTTACCGGCAAACTATTATTGTGCGGCACTGAACTTCCTGTAGCATAGATTAAAAATCCGACTACCAATACCGACTGAAAAATTATAGAAATATGTTTTGATTTAAGGACTTTAATAATTTTATCCTTATCAAACTTTATAAGCTTGTTCTTATATATTAATATTTGTGCTTTATTAATTTTCAATTGTTATTCTTTACGTAAACAGTGAAGTGTTTGTTTTCAAGCTCTGCTTTTTTGGAACCAAGAATGTTGTGGATTTTATCAAAGTAAAAATAAGGAAGTTCATTGTTTCTTAAAACTACAAAAGGAGCCTTACCTTTATTCGTAATTTTATTCATGAAGCCTATATTAAGAAACATAGAATTATCGGGAATAATTCTATGTGGTTTATTACCATATATCTGATGAATGTAGTTGAACTCAGTTATATAATGAGAGGAGTTTTTTACAATCCCTTTTTGATTTATTTCATTCCATAAATCATGCTCCCAGGCATAATGGATATTTATATTCGTTTCAATTTCTTTTACGAATGCAGGATTGGCAATAAACAATATCAACGGCAAAGCTAAAATACAATATTTTACTATAGGTTTCTTTGCAAATGCAAAGTCTGTCAAAATTTTTAAGGATATAAAAAATAAAAGGAAGCACAATATATAAACGGGAGCAAGCAGTCTGCTTTCAAGGTAATCGAATGAGCTGACTAATGATAAGAAGTATATTCCGGAAAAGTTTATAATTATTCCTATGAAAACCACTTGCCAGATTTTGAAATCTATGTTGTTTGTTATTTTTTTCCTGTATTGAAACCATGTAGGACTTAACCCTACAACTAAAAGCAAAATAGCCCATACATTTGCAAGCTTGTTATTACCGAGCAGGAACAATGTCCATTTGAACGGTCTCAATATATTGGAGGAATTAAACTGCTGAAATATTTTATGCGATGATGTAAAGTATCCGTAGATAATTTCATTCCTCAAATACCATATTACGACAAATACACCTGATGTAAATACGAATAAAGCTAACTTTGCAAAACTCTTCCTATGTAAAACGAAAGGTATTAAGAAAAAAGTGCAGTTAAATACTCCGTACATTTTTATAAATGCAGATAACGATACTGCTATACAGCCAAGTATCCAGTATTTTTTATTATCCTCTTTCAATAATTTTACTGCAAAGTAAAATGAAAGAAGTGACCAGAAGATAAAAAATGTCTCTGTCCAGAAATGACTGAATATAAATCTGAACGGTTCAAAGAATACAAGGAACAATAAAAATATTATTTTCAAATAATCATTAAGCTTTAACTGGTACAAAATCATCAGCACAATAAAATATACAAGCACAATACATACAGAGTTCATCACAAGCATTACCGTATCGGGATTATCGGTAAATAAAAAAAATACAGATGTGAAAATAGGAAGTCCGGGCATGTATTCTGTATATGGTTCAATCTTTGGCTCAGATGATTTTGACGGCCAGTTAGAATAAACAAACAGATTGCCGTGCTTAACAAGATTTTCGGAAGCTGTTATATAATTAGTGGAGTCCGGTGATAACGAGAAATGATTTAGCCAGTGAACTATAGAAATAAATGAGCCTATGGCAAATAATATGGCGATGATGTATTTCAATCCTCAAAAATAGCTTTCTTATCTCAAACTAAAAATTCATATGTTCACTTATAAATAAGAAAGCTCATCCCGATTTTCTCAGGATGAGCTTATAAAAATACATCTGTTAATTGTAAATTGCTAATTGTTATTTGATGAGCATCATTCGTTTTGTTTCAACAAATCCTGTTGTTTCAATTCTGTAGAAGTAAACACCGCTTGAAAGTGTTGAAGCGTTGAAATCAACAGAGTAATATCCTGCTGGTTTCACTTCGTTAACAAGCTTGGCAACTTCTTTTCCTACAACATCATAAATTTTCAATGTAACGAAACCTTGTTTCGGTAATGAAAAATTTATTTTTGTTGAAGGGTTGAAAGGATTCGGATAGTTCTGAGACAATTCGAATTTTTCAGGTGTAAGTGATATATTATTTCCTGTTCCTGTAGCACCGCCTGCTGTAATATCATCAACAAAGAAATTATTACCGAATGCTGATAATGCAGTGAACCTTACCATATTTGTTCCGACAGGCATTGCAAATAACTTTGTACCCCACTCATTATTAGCAGGTGCCATGTACTCAGTATTGTTTCCGATTGCCCCTGTTGTAGATAAGTTATTTGTTGAGTTATAACCTGTTGCAGGTGTATTTGTAGCTCTTAAAGTTATCAACCTGTTCCATGTTGTACCGCCATTAGTTGAAGTATAAATTGCTAATGAATCTGCTGATAATGTTGTTGTCGGCTGATAGAATTTATGAGCATAGTTAAATCTTAAATAATTCGCTCCTGAAAGTACAGGTGGGAATTGATTACTTGACAATGACTGTGTTGTACCGCCTGATGCTGAATAATAATCGAACATCGCAGAACCGACTGTTGCTCCGTAGCCGCCAGGTGTTTGTCTTGTCCAGTACTGTGTTCCTGTACCTGTGTAAGCCCACTCTGCCGGCGGGAATGTTGTTCCGACAAAGCTTTCATTCAATGGTAATGAACCGACTCTTCTTAATGTAATATTTCTTGTTTCACTTGATGCAAGTGAGTCTGTTGAGCTTCTGTAAGCATATACTCTCCACTGACCGACTAATGAATCACCTCTTGCTACACCTAAGCCTGAAAGTATTCCGTCAAGCGCGGAGTTTACAATTGAAAGCGATGTATCTAATCCGCTGTTGTTTGCAGGAAGAACGATTGTTGCAGGTCCTGAGAATGTCGGATTATCGAACATAAATTTATAAGTAGCTCCTGTACCTGATTTTCTCCAGTTAATATTTACAACTGAGTTATCATTTCCTGCAGTAATCACTGTAGTATTTGTAGGAGGTGAGTTCAATGCAAATGCAGATAAACTAATTTGTGTTCTTCTGAATGTAATTGAACGCGGTCCGTTTGTTGCTTTTAAAGAATCAGGTCCGGGTGCATTCGGTGCTCTGAATGCCCATACATCCCATTGACCTACAGATGAATCGCTTGCGCTTCCGTTTGCTGTCCATCCGTTAGCTGCTAAGATTGCATCTAACTGACCTAATGTTGTTGTATAGCTGTTTGTCGCTGAATTTAATGTTAATTTTCTTGTTGAAGTTGTAGGGCTTCCGAATATAAATTTATAGCTTGCACCCGTTGCTGATGTATCCCATGTAATTGTTACAGGTGTTGTTGAACCCGGTACTGTTACAATTCTTGTGCTTGCAGGAGGTGTTTGTAAGTTAAATGCGCTTAGCGGATATGATGCAAGCTGTCTGTAAGCTGCTGCTAAGTTTATTAATCCTTTACCGTATGTGTTATCTTCACCTGCTGCGCCTAAATCTGTGCATGTTGAAAATATTACTGCTTTAATTTGTTTTCCTGTCATAAAAGGTGCAACGCTTTTTAATAAAGCAATTGCGCCGCCAACGTGCGGAGATGCCATTGATGTTCCGCTGATTGTATAATACGAATTTCCTGAACCGCATGAGCTGATGTTTACACCCGGTGCTGAGATTTCAGGTTTGATTGCCAATGTACCAACACCGCCGCAAATTGAAGGACCACGGCTGGAGAATGATGCAATAGGATATCCTGCTGTGTTTCCGTCAACTGCGCCTGTACAGAATACGTTGATTGAATCTAAGTTAATGTTCTTCGGAGGTGTAACTGTTGATACACCCGGTCCTGAGTTACCTGCAGAGAATACGATACCAATACCGACTGCTTCAATATTTACAAGTAATGTTCTGTAAATTGATGTAGCGCACTGGTCGCCTGCATTCGGGTCCTGCCATGAGCAGCTTATAGCATCAGGATAATCCATTGTTGCTATGTTACTGTCAGGGTTTGCAGCCCACTGGAATGCTGTGATATTATTTGTAGGATAAACTGCTCCGGGGCAATCTGTTACTGCTGCTGCCATCCATCTTGCATCAGGTGCAACACCGATTGTATCACCGCCTGCTGTTCGTCCTGTCATAATACCCATTGTGTGGGAACCGTGATAGTCCGTTCCGCAAGGTGCAGGAAAGTTCACGTTTGGAGTTTGAACGTTCAGCCATGAGTGATACCAGGCTCTTCCGTTATTTCCCCACCATCTTGAATTCAATGCGGCGTGGTTTCCGTTTACTCCGTTATCGATATTCATAACGGTTCTTCCCTGTCCTGTAAATCCTTTTGCCCATACAGAATCTGCTTTGATAACTCTTAAGCCGATTTGTGTAGCTTCAGTATTTTCTGAAAATTCAGTAGAAGGATTTAACGGTTTATCCATTGTAAGCTCATCGTCTAAATCCATAAATTCTACATCAGGTCTTAATGCAATCATGTTGATGATTTCATTTGTTGTCTTCATGTAAATCATGTTGACAATCCAGTAAGCGCTGTATTCGCTTACCTTTCCGATATTTTTTTGTGAGTTGAGATATTCAAGAATCGGTCCCTGAGTTTCTCTTGCATTATTCATCAAGGTTGTGATAACCGTTTGATATCTGAACTCAAGACTTGCGTTCATCCTGTAAAGATCAGCGTCCATTTGTTCCATATTGACTCTGTTCTTCATAAGAACCATAACGCGAGTATATTGCAGAGGGTTTACTACCTGCATTTTATTCTGCAGACGCTCTGAAATTACAGCTCTTTGTGAAAATGCTTCTCCCGTAAGAAAAAACACGCACAAAATGAGAATAAATTTTTTCATATATAGTTTTTTTTGATTAATAGTTTTTTTGATTAAATAAGTACAGATTTTTTTTTGGAGATTTCATTTTTTTTTCGGCTAAATTGTAAAAGAGGGAGGAAATTTCATTCTATGAGTTATATAAAAAAGCCGAAATTAATTTAATTCTAAAATTATGAATACATTTCAATTTGTGTAGGGACAAATTAAAATAAAACTATCAACTCTTTCTGAAGTATTTATAAAATAATTTGATTTATTTAAAATTACAAGTTAAGATTTAGTTAATTATCAATTTCAGATGTAACTTGAATTTTGAAAAAGATTATTCAATTTTTACCTATAATAAATTTATCTTATGAAAGAAAAACACATAAAAAAGCTTCTGAACTTCTCTCTGAAACTCATTAACGAATGCAATGACATCTCACTCAAATATTATAAAAAAACTATTAAACCCGAATACAAAAAAGACAACTCGCCGGTTACAATTGCCGATAAAAAATGCGAGAAGTTTTTAATATCCGAAATAAAAAAGAAATATCCCGAACATAGCTTCCTTGCCGAAGAGACCGGAGCGCAGGATAAGAACTCCGAATTCAAATGGATAATTGACCCAATAGACGGCACAAAAAACTTTATGCGTAACTTCCCTTTCTGGGGAACACTGCTTGCCCTTGAGTACCAGGGTGAAGTTGTAATGGGCGTCATTGCCCTGCCCGCTATGAAGCAGATTATTTACGCCGGCAAAGGGCTTGGCTGCTATCAGAACGGTAAAAAAATTAAAGTCAGCAACACTGATGCAATCGATAAATCTTATTTCATCTACGGAGGCATCGAGTACATTACAAAGCAGCCTTACAAAGATAAATTTCTTGAGCTCGTTGATAAATCTTACTACGATAGAGGCTACGGCGATTGCTTCGGACACACACTTGTGATAAACGGCAAAGCTGAGTTCATGCTTGACCCCCATGTATCGCCATACGATGTTGCCCCTATAAAAATCTGTGTTGAAGAAGCCGGCGGAGTAATGACGGACCTTGAAGGCAATAAGACGATTTACTCCCGCGGAGTACTGACTTCAAACGGAAAAATGCATGATGAAATTTTGAAGTTTTTAAATGGATGACTTTGTCAATTAACAATTAACAATTCGATACATTCAACGTTCTCATTACAAAGCGCGGTTTCATCACAGATAATTCCTGATTCTCCTTGTTACATTCTCGACTTCAATTCGGATGATATCGGCTTCGTACTTTTCCGGTATTGCCGCTGCGCGCAGGGCAGTTTCAACGGCATTTCGCACATCCTGCATCAGCTTATCTTTATTTGCAAAAAGTCTTTTCCTCATCTCATTTATTTTCTCTTCTTCCTGCTGAATGTACTGAATATTTTTTTTCACATCGTGCAGATCAGCATAGCTTATCTCTCTTCGTGTAAGCAAAGCTGAAATATATTCCTTCTCTCCTCTGGTAATCAGTTTGTTTCCGAAATAAGCAAAGCACAGTTCGTTAAATTTTTCCTGATTTAAATTTATCAGTTCAATCGCGCGGTTATAAACTACATTACACGGAATGATATCATCGATGTTCAGTTCAATAAAGTCATCGAATTTCACATCGCCGTAAGTTTTCATTACAGATGCAGCTTTGATCCGTTCAATCACACGCGGAAAAGGAAAACTCAGATTTTCAAATTCACGGATAATTATTTTCGTTCTTTCCTCGCTAAAGGGTTTGCCTTTTAAGTAGCCGAGATTTATCAGCTCAGTCTGAATTTTTATTATCTCTTCCCTGCTGTATTTAATTCCTTCCTTCAAGCAGTGAGCCGAGAGCTCTGAGCTGTCCTGCCTTAAACTCATCTCCGAATTTTTCATCAGCGCTTCTTTTACTGAAATTGGTTTTTGCTCCATGGGTATGTTTGTTTATTTCAAAAAGTCCCTGCCAGCCGTTGCGTATTGACTGCATTATAATTGCAATCGCTTCGGCTTCATTATATGTTTTGAGAAAGTCCATCTGTGATTTTCTTGTAGCATTCTTAAGCGGTTTTTTTATTTCCTCTCTGTAGTCCAGCCACTTATTCCAAGCCTTTATAAAATTTCCCGAGAAGTGAACAGGAAAAATATCCGCCCCCTTATTCTTCTTTTCATTCTTATCATTCTTATCATTCTTATCATTCTTGTTTGTGTTACTTTGTTGTTCTTTTGTTGTTACCTTGTTGTTACTTTGTTGTTCTTCTTCTGCGTTGTCTTCAATGTAAGCGTCATATTTTGTTACAGTTAAGAGAGTAAATTTGTTGTTACTTTTCAGTGAGATGTATGATAATTTCTCCAGTACTTTCAATCGCTTGTATACTGTACTTTCATCTTGTTCCAGATCCGCTGCAATTACTTTTCTTCCTGTTATAAACTGCCCGGCTTCTACTTTTACTAAACTTTCATTCCAGATAAAATTGTTTGGCTTATGGTTCGCTCTCAAAAGGCAATAAAGATATAACTGCCACAGCTCTGCATTTTTGAACACAGGGTCATCTAAAAGTTTTCTATGCAGCTTTATCCATCCGAGATTTTCCATTAAATGATTTAAAACGAAAAAACCCCTGAGCCTTGCAGAGACTCTCTGCTGTTCGCCGTAGCAGAAAGTACCTTATTGCAAAACCCAAGGGTTTAAAAATTGTGTTTTATTATCCGGCGAACTAAATTAAAAGAACTGTGCAAAGATATAGTTCACCTCTTTAAATTAAAATCTAACCGTACCCATTAGTACTAATAGGTTAAAAATTATTTTTTAGTATTGACAGGTTCTTATAATTTCAGATTTTGGATTTCACTTTCCGTTACAGACCTCCCACTCAGTCCCCCTCCTTAATAAGGAGGAGGGAGATATGGGAAAGAAGGAATTTATGAAATAAAATTTTTAATGGGAATGATATTGAACTCATTAGTAGTAATAGGGAGATAATTGTAAATAATGCTTGACAGGTTAATTTGTTAATCACCCCGCCATGCTTGCCCAGCTTTAGTGGGGGCGGACTTGCAGCCCCCTTCCCTCCGCTTCTTCATTGAAACTTATCTATTTTGTTAAGATTTTACAGGATTAATTTTTTAAATTTTCAATTTTTCCCCCATGAAAAAGATTGTATTACTTGTCGGTTTTTTATTCTTTGATTAACAGAGACGAATCTCTGACGTTCAACCCTGAGTTTGAATTTTATGATTGATTTAAAAAAAATATTTCTGATTCTATTTTGTATGATAAGCGCAAGTGCAGGCGCGCAGCTATACACTTTCCAGACACAAAGAATCCTGGGGTATGGATTCATATTATCTGAAGATATGAAAAGCGCTGAGGAAAAAGCCAGGCTATCACTGATGAATAATAAGGTAGAGGAAATCTACGGCATAAGGGAAAACGGTGATACAACTTTTAAAGTAAGAATTGACAGGAAGGGACGCGCGCTTTCATTTAATAAAAATGATAAGTATAAAAGAGAAGGCGAGAGAAGAACGTTTGAATATAATTATGATAATGAGCTGACGTATTTCAGTATGTGGAAGAGCGATAACTCTTTTATTGAATCGGAGATCCGTTACGAGGGAAATAAGCCGGTGTACTCAAGATACGATGCGGGGAATTCGCGAATTACAACAAGCCGGGCAGAGTATAACGGTGATACGCTTGTGAGAGTAAGAATGGATGCAGTGAGCCCGGGAGATAGCACACAGCTGGTCTTTAAAGTGAAGTATGCACAGGATACAATTTTATTTTTACCTGATTTGGAAATTTTGTACTGGAAAAGATTTGACAAACAAAAAAGTATTTTTACGCTGATATCTAAGCCGGATACAGCTCTTACCATTGAAGGAACAACTGACCAAAAATTTAATTATTTCTTTAGCAATAATAATCTTGTGAGAACTGAAGCTGATGTAGAGGGCGCTGGAGTTGTGTATCAGGAGTTTTATTATAAAGAAAACGGTCTTATGGACTATGCTGTAAGCACACAGAAAATCGGCGTATCAGAGGGAAGAACGGATTTCCATTATGTATACTATGAAGATTAAAAGTGAAGACTCCCCCCCCCTCACAAATACGGTTAAAAGTACGGTGCTATCCCTCGTAAATCATTTGTTTTGCTATGAGAAATTCCTTATTTTACAGGAATTCACCTCAATTTTAGAAGGAAATAACTCTCAATTTAATTAAAAACTAAAATGATCTCTCGCAATCTTTTTGTTCTAATTTTTATTATTCTTTTCTCAATCGGCGCTAATGCAGCTACTTACTGGAACGACGTTTCAGAAGCTAACATTCAGACTACAGGAGAAAGAGTAATAAAGCCGGTAAAGTTCAGGACTTTAAATTTAAACATACCCGATTTAAAATCCCTGCTGCAATCAGCACCGTTAGAAAAAAACGTTCACCCCAAAAATTCAAATTCAGTCATCAGCTTGCCTATGCCTGACGGAACTTTCCTAAGATTCAAATTCGTTGATTCACCAGTCATGGAAGACGGTCTTGCAGTTCAGTTCCCTGAAATAAAAACCTATATGGGACAAGGTATCGATGACCCATATTCATCAGTAAGATTCGATATAACTCCGCTTGGCTTCCACGCAATGGTATTTTCAGAGCGCGGAACAGTATTTATTGACCCGTATGCTAAAGGAGATAACTTTAA
>JBHEKU010000277.1:0-2849 GCA_041859205.1 Ignavibacteria bacterium
CAGTCATATGTGCTAAGTTGATTTCCCAACCTCCGACTTTTGCAATACTTCCTGTTTCTTTTAACAAGTCTTCCGTATCCTTCCTTGCAGTTATGTCCGTGTTTATTGAGACATATTGATATGGTTCGCCGTAATCATCAACGAATGGAACTATAGTGCAATCTACCCAGTAAGTACTGCCGTTCTTCGTTCGATTTTTTAACTCTCCTCTCCATATCTTACCGCCGGCAATTGTAAACCATAAGTCCCTCATAAATTGAGAGCTATGATAATGTGAATTCACTATGCCATAGTCTTTTCCAATAATCTCTTCTTTACTATATTGTGTTATTTTACAGAAGTTATCATTCACATGTGTCAGTAGTCCGCGCTTATCGGTAATCGCAATAATAGAAGATTCATCTAATGCGTATTTATAATCAGAAATCTCCTTTATACTTTCATGAAGTTTCCTTTCTGCATTAATTCTCTCTGTAACATCATTTGAAAGAATAAACCGCGCTGCTTTTCCTCCTATCATTATTTCATGCGCCATTATTTCAACATGTATTATCGTTCCGTCTTTTTTTACATGCCGCCATACTCCCCTGTTATAATTTCCTGCAGTTATCTTTTCCGGCCTGTCAAGTTTTTCAAATAATTCTTTATCCTCCTGCGGTCTTATATCATAAGCTGTCATTGAAAGAAATTCTTCATAGCTGTATCCGTAGTGCATTATAGCAGCTTCATTCACATCCAGAAATTTAAAATCCTCAAGGTCAATAATCCACATAGGCATGGGATTATTTTTGAAAAGATACTTATATTTTTTTTCGCTTTTTGAAAGCTCTTCAGTTCGCTGCGCTACTTTATTTTCCAGCTCAGCATTTAAATTCTGTATCTCCTTAGCTCTGGCAAAAATATCGGCTTCCATCATTTCAACTTTTGAACGAAGATCTTCCGTGAGTTTATCCTTCTCCATCTGTTTTTTCTTGAACTCAATAAATTCCGTAACTTCTTCTGCTTTATGAATTATATATTCTATTTCGTTATCAGAGTTTAACACAGGTGTATTCATCGGACTCCAATATTTTAGTTCAAATGTTCCATCAGAATTCCTTACATCATACTTTTGCACTGCCATAGTATGAGGGACCTTTTTTTGTAATACAAAGTTAAGTGATGCTCTCAAATTGGAAACTCCGTCTGCCTCAGGGTCGTCGGGATTATCGGGGAAAACTTCAAAGAGGTTTTTTCCTATAATCTCTTCACATTTAGTCAAAGTTGCTTTACAATATGAATAACTCGCAGTCAGAATTGTAAAATCAGTTGAGAGAATTAGATAAAGTCCGGGAACGGACTCAAAAAGAGACTTGTAATCTATTTTATTCATTGGAAGTTATTTTAAGCCACCTATACTGAAAATCAAAATTATTTCATAATAATTCAATAGATAAATTATATATATTTTATCTAAAGTAAATAACCCGATAAAGATTATAAAATACTTCTTTATATTAAGTCTCGATATAAGTATATGTATTTTTTATACTTATGATGCAAATCATATTTTTATAACTGTATAAATGTTAATTTTATATTATTGGATTATGAAAAAATCTCTTTTTACAAAACATGTTGTGCCATTTTTGCAATGGTACGGAGCAATGATACTTATTGCAATAGCGCTGGATTATTTCCTTCACCGTCTACAATTAGTTTCATTCAGCTATTATCTGGGATATGTTGGAACTGCATTAGTACTTATCTCTTTTATATATTCCTTACGAAAACGAAAGTTAATCCAAAGCGGCTCTCCAAAAACACTTTTGAAAATGCATGAATATCTTGCATGGGCTGGTTCTATTCTCATACTTGTTCATGCCGGAATTCACTTCAATGCAATACTCCCATGGCTGGCTATACTTATGCTTCTAATTACTTTAGGAAGCGGATTAATCGGAAAGTTCATCTTAAAAGATGCTAATGAATCATTTAAAGGAAAAAAAGCCGAACTTGTTAAACAAGGTTTAAGTAATGAAGAGGCTGAGAAAAATTTATTCTTCGATTCAATAACAATTGAAATGATGAAAAAATGGAGAGTGGTACACCTGCCGATAACATATTTGCTGGGGTTACTTTCCTTACTGCATATTGTATCAATTATCATCTTTGCAAAATGAAAAAGATATTATTTATATTAATAACAGGATTAATTGTTTGGATTACAATTCAGTTCCCTAAAACAATGGTTAATCCCGGTGATTTGACAACCGGTCATCAGAATTTATCCGATAATTGTTACTCATGCCATAAACCATTTTGGGGAATCTCCAATGAAAATTGTATCAAGTGTCATACATTATCAGAGATTGGAAAGGATACTGTAGCAAAAAAAGATAAAATAGTATTTCACGAAACCCTTTCTAATCAAAGCTGCGGAGAATGTCATACTGACCATATGGGAAAAAATCCCGATTTTAAATTTAGCAGCTTCAAACATGACTTATTGCCTGAAAAGAATCTTTCAAACTGTAACAGCTGTCACAAAAAGCCCGAAGATAAACTTCACTCTTCCATATCGCCATCTTGTAATAATTGCCATATAACAAATAGCTGGAAACAAAATGTAAAATTGAACCATGAAATGAGACAAGGCGCTGATAAAAATAATTGCGCATCATGCCATCAAAAACCCGGTGATGAACTTCACCAGGGACTTGCTGATAACTGCAGTAAATGCCACAGCTCAGATAAATGGACGCCTGCAAATTTCAATCATTCATCTTATTTTTTACTGGATAAAGATCATAACTCAAAGTGTATTACCTGCCATACAACGAAAAATTATAAAGACTATACCTGTTACG
>JBHEKU010000205.1:0-8022 GCA_041859205.1 Ignavibacteria bacterium
CCGGCATCTGTAGTCTTTAAAAGCGTTTTATACCATCCTGTAAAATATCCTGTTTGTTCATTAACAAATCGTATACTTGTTAAATTTTTATCTGTACCTGAATTTAATGTTAACCAGTTTTCACCTGCATTTGTAGTTTTCATAATTTTTCCATTATTTCCGCATAAAAATCCTGTCGTAAGATTCACAAAATAAATTGAATTCCATATACCTGTCAGTTCAGTTTTATTCCAGTTGTTTCCTGCATTAGTTGTTTTCAAAATAACATTGTCACCGCAAATAAATCCGGTTTGACTATCTGTTAGATTAATGCACTTTAAATTATTCACCGTGCCGCTTTGCTGAGTAATCCATTGAGAATTAGCAAATGAGCAGGAGCCAAAAATTATTATTATAGTAAAAAAAACTTTCATGAGATTTATTGGTTTACCTTGGTAATTTTTACTTTGGCATCCGGTTTTAATCTTAATATATTTGTTGTTATAACTGTGTCTCCGGGAACAACTCCTCCTATAACCTGTACTTTATCTTCAAGTCTTTTTCCTAAGTCAACACCAACAAGTTTTACCCTGCCGTTTTTTGAAACATAAACACCTTGCCCTTTTAAATTTGGAATGATTGCTTCTGTAGGAACAAGCATAGCATCATTAATTTCTTTCATTATTAAACGAACATTTGCAAAACTTCCCGGAAGTAATTTTGAATTCGATCTATTGCTTATAGCTCTTAAAATCAATGTCTTTGTACCGTTTTCTAGTTTTGGTTCAAATGCATAAACTTCACCTTCATATTCTTCATCTATACCTTCGACTTTAAAAATTATTTTCTGGCCGACTTTAAAAAAGTTAATGTACTTTTCAGGGATAGAAAAATCGATTTTTAATTTGCTTAAATCCTGCATTGTAGTTAATACATTGGAAGGAGTAGCGTAACTGCCTACACTGACATTTCTTAATCCTACAAATCCACTGAACGGTGCAACTATACTTGTCTTATCAATTTGTATCTGAACAGATTCCATATCAGCCCGGATTTTTCCCAGGGTATTTTGCTGGATTTCATAGTCAGCCTGAGGTAAAAGTCCTCTATCCAAAAGGTCTTTTGTTCTTTTCTCATTTATAACTGCAAGTTCCTCATCAAGTTTTAGTTTATTAAGACTTGCATTTAAATCAGAATCATCAAGTTTAAAAAGAGTTTTTCCTCTGCCAACAGTTGAACCTTCCTTAAAATAAATTCCTGTAATCTTTCGGGAAACTTCGCTTCTTATCTCTACTTCTTCATTAGCCCGTATAGTTCCAACAGCCTGAATTTCGTTTTCCAGAGTTGACGGCTTTATAATATATCCGTCAGCCGGGGTAGTACCATCGCCTTGCGGTTGATTTTGTGTTGGAGGTTTTTCTTTGGAAGCGATTTTAGGTATAATAAAATAGAGAGCTACTCCGATTACTACTATGATTAATGCTAATTTTACGTATTTATTCAAACCAGGTCTTTTCGGTTATTTCGGTTAATAACAATTTTGAAAAATATACAGTTCGCTTTACAGGTATTAAATAGAAAAAAAATTCTATTAATTCTGATATAAAATGTAAATAAATATTGAGAAAGGAATAATTGGGTGTGGTTTACCCTTTGTTAGGACAATATGGTCTATTAAAAGTTTAATGAAAATTCGAAAATTTTTTCAAAAAAGTGTGTAACCCATTCAACCCAAAAACTAGTATTAAATTTGATTTACCTGCCAGCGGATTTGTATCAATAAAAATATATGATGTAATGGGAAGGGAAATTGAAAATATAGTATATGAAAATCTGAAAGCGGGAAGTTATGAAGTAGAATTTAACGGTGTGAATAAATCATCAGGTATTTATTATTATAAAGTCTATACTGAGAAATATCAGGGAACAAAAAAAATGATTTTAGTGAAATAGAAACTATTAACTGATGTATATAAATCCGAAATTGAGTAAACTTTTGCGGATTTTTTTTGTCCAAAAACAAATACATTATAATAAACTCTATAATTTTTCCGAAAGTTCATGAAATGGTTTTCAGTATTGTTTTTATTTTGTTTTAGCTCTGCATTTTGTCAGTATTTTCCGTATTCAGTTTCGGCTTATAATCTTGCAAGCACAGGATATTATTTAATGACACCGACTAAGAGTCAAAACAATACTCAATACAGACCTTCATTAAATATTCTTGACTCAAAAGGAAATATGGTTTTTTACCGGATTGCTGCACAAGGAAATTTTACAAATTTCAAGTTGCAGCAAAACGGAAAATTAACATTCTGCAATAGAAGTAAGAATTATGTTCTGGACTCTAATATGTCGGTAAAAGATTCAATAGCATGTGTGAATGGAGTTAGCACCGATAATCATGAATTTATAATTTTACCTAACGGACATTATATTCTTTTAGGAAGCATTACACGTACTATGGACCTTTCCATGTATAATTATTTTAACGGACAGCCGGGCTCAACAACAGCATCAGTAGACGGAGGAGTTATTCAAGAGCTGGATGAAAATAAAAATTTAATTTTTGAGTGGAAAACATTTGACCATTTTCAGTTTGATGATGTTGACTCTACATGGCTGAGTAATTCGCAAAATGTAGATTGGACTCACAACAATGCAATCGAAGTTGACAGCGATGGAAATTATTTGTTGTCTTCAAGATATTTTAATGAGATTACAAAAATCAGCAAAGCAACGGGTGAAATTATCTGGCGGCTTGGAGGAAAAAGAAACCAGTTCACATTTACCAATGACAATTTAAAGTTATTAGGTCAGCATGATATAAGACGATTGCCGAACGGTAATATCACTGTTTTTGATAACGGAAGAATGGGAGGAGTTCCGATAACACATCCGGCGCGTGCAAAGGAATACCAATTAGATGAGATTAACAAAACTGCGACGCTTGTATGGAGTTACAGCCAAAATCCAAATGCGGCAAGTTCATTTACAGGAAATATTCAAAGACTTTCAAATGGAAATACAGTAATGTCCTTCGGCGGTTTAATTAATACGACGAATCCTCTCGTTGTTCTCAACTCTGCAGGAAACAAAATTTTTGAGATAACATTTCCTGATACAGCTTATTCATACCGCTTTTTTAATTATGAGTCATTGCCGATAAATTTTCGTAGACCGGAAATAACCTGTTATAATGAGAATGGTAATTACTACTTTGAAGCTCCAGCTTCATATCAATCCTACAGATGGAATACAGGTGATACTACAAGAAGAATACAAATTACGCAACAGGGAAACTATCAGGTTTTTGTAAATTTTGGTATGGGATATTTGGGCTCGCTTGTTAAAACAGTTTTGAATATGCAGAATCCATGTGAATCAATTGGTATTACAAATATTTCCGGGACTGCTTTTACATATAAATTGTTTCAAAATTATCCGAATCCATTTAATCCCACAACAAGAATAAAATTTGATTTAGTTGCCAGTGGATTTGTATCACTCAAAATATATGATGTAATGGGACGTGAAGTTGAGAATTTAGTAAATGAAAATCTGAAAGCGGGAAGCTATGAGGTAGATTTTAACGGAATGAATATACCATCCGGGATTTATTATTATAAAGTCTATACTGAGAAATATCAGGAAACAAAAAAAATGATGTTAGTGAAGTAGTATAAAGTATAATTTATAATGTAGAAAGACCTGTGTTTGATTCAATACAGTCCTTTTTTATTTTTCATTTTAAGTTTTTCCTGCTTTGTATATTTTGCTAAGTGAAAAAAAGCCGCTTATTAAATAAGAAATTACTGGTCTTTGCCGGATCATTTGGAGCTATTCTTATTATTCTGAAAACAATTGAATTCTTCTTTTTTCATTATAAATTCTCAATAGAAACATACCTTGGAATAATCGCTTTCATTTTTCTTGTAGTCGGTATTTATTTTGGCAGCAAGCTTGGAAACAAAAAGAACTCAGAAATCACAATTCAGGAATCAAATTCCACCATTCTCAACAGTTCAATTGAAACAGATTTAAGCACTCGTGAATTAGAAGTTCTTCTAAATGTAGCGAACGGCCTATCTAATAAAGAAATCGCTGAAAAGCTCTTTATTTCTTTGAACACTATAAAAACTCATACCGCAAATATCTATTCCAAGCTGGGTGTAAAAAGCCGCACTCAGGCAATTTCAAAAGCAAAATCTCTTAATTTAATCAATTAAATAATCATTATTTTTAGTGATTTTTTGAAAATCATACTTTGGGGTGATGCTTTCAGAGCGTAAACTCAGTATTTTTGTATAAAAATTATCAAAATTATGACAAGACCATCTTTGAAATACGGTTCAATTGCCGGTATTATAATGGCTGTAATTTTCTTTCTCCCATTTGTGATATTTAAAGGACAGGACTTATACAATTTTTTTCTGGTCGGTGAAATCATCGGATATTCCACAATGATTCTATCCCTGCTCTTCGTATTTTTCGGAATCCGTTCTTATCGTGACGTTGAACTTGGCGGAGTAATCACATTCGGGAAGGCATTTGCTACAGGACTACTCATAACTCTTGTAGCATCAATAATTTTCGGACTGTTCACTGTATTGTTGTATACAGTCATTTCTCCAAATCTGGGTAATGAAATGATAGAGTTTTATAAACGCTCAATTACGGAAAGCGGGCAGCCACAGCAAATAATTGATAAACAGATTGCAGAGATGGAATCTAACAGAAGTCTTTACAACAACGCTACTTTCAACGGTTTTCTGATGTTTGCAACAGTTTTTATTATTGGTGCAGTAGTTGCACTTATATCATCTTTTGTACTAAAAAGAAAATCATCTAAAAATTAAACTATAAAAACATGAAAAAAATTCTTACACTCGTTTTATTATTATTTACCTTCTCATTATTTGCCCAGGAAATGAATATGGAAGAAGCGATGAAGCTTGCCGCACCGGGATCACAGCATAAGCTTTTAAACGACATGGTTGGAAAGTTCACTCAAAAAATTAAATTCAATATGGCACCGGGTCAATCGATGGAAGGTGATGGTTCAGGAGAAACCAAATCTATTATTGGAGGAAGATTTATTCAGATAAACAGCGTTGGGAAAATAATGGGAATGGAAACTGAAGTTATGACTATAATGGGTTACGACCGAAGAAAAAACAAATACACACTATTCTCAATTGACGGAATGGGAACATACTCCGTTTCAGCAGAAGGGGATTACGATGAGACAACAAAAATTATGACCCTTAGAGGTACGGAAGAAGATCCTGCTACTAAAATGAAAATGGATTTTAAGTTTGTGTTCAATTTATCGAATGATAAAACACGTAAGATGGATATTATATTTATAAATCCTGACGGTTCTGAAAATAAAATGGTGGAAGTGACTAATACTAAAATAGATTAAATTCATGGATAATATTCTGGAGGAACTCAAAAAAATCATTCTTAAATACGATAAAAATGTTGAAGCTAAGGAAGGGAAAATTATGGGTACAAACGGAACGGTTTTTAACCAGGAAGGAGTTTTTAAATACGCTCTTACAAAAACTAAATCCGGCTATTCGTTTCATTCAATGGTAATGTATGCTAATCCCAATTTGTTTAATGACTTAAAATCGAAGATGACTAAGGCAAAATTTCAAAAGGGATGTGTGAATTTTAAATCGTTTGAGGATTTCCCTGTTGACTCATTCGAAGAGCATATGAAGAAATCTGCTAAGTGCGATTTTTCTGCAGTGATAAATCATTATAAGAATAAAAAGAAATGATTGTTAAAGCACTTGTGGCGCCGCCCGTTCCGCAGGAATGGATGGCGTAATGAGCAGAATTGAAATTTCAATTCTGCTCATTACGCCGTGTTCCGATTTCATCGGAACGCGGCGCTACAATTGACTCCCGAAAACCCTCCCCAACCTATACAATTTTTGTTCTCTATTAATTATAAGTTTTAATTTCTATTTTTATCCTTATGAAAAAAGACTTATATCCGCCGGTTTATTACGCCGACTACCTTTCTCTTGATAAACTTCTCGATGCACAAAATCTCAAAAGCGATGAATACAAAGATCACGCTCATGATGAAATGCTCTTTATCATTATTCATCAGACGTATGAGTTGTGGTTCAAACAGATTTTATTCGAGCTCGATGATGTGATAAAAATTTTCAGCAATGATTTCATTGATGAAAGAAATTTATCCCGTGCGCTTTCAAGAATAAATCGCATCACCGAGATACAAAAAATTATGATTGAGCAGCTGCACGTGCTTGAGACTATGACTCCATTGGATTTTCTTGATTTTAGAGATTATCTTGTGCCCGCATCAGGCTTCCAAAGCTTTCAGTTTCGCACTATTGAAAACAATCTCGGATTAAAAAGAGAAGAACGTTTAAAATATAATAGTAAAGATTTTGATAACACATTAAAGCCCGAACATAAAGAGCATATAGATAAAGTTAAGGAAAGTCTTTTTGATCTCATCGAGAAATGGCTTGAGAGAATTCCTTTTATAAAAACAAAAGATTTTGACTTCTGGGAGAAATATCGTTCATCAGTAGAGGAAATGCTTCAGCATGAAGAAGAAATAATTAAAAGTAATCAAACCTTAACTGAGGAGAAAAGACAAACACAGCTTGAGAATTTTACCAAAACAAGAGAAGGTTTCTTATCACTCTTCGATGAAAATTATCATAATGAATTAATTTCTAAAGGCGAAAAGAGACTTTCATTCAAAGCAACGCTATCTGCTTTGTTCATTAATTTATACAGAGATGAACCAATACTATTTACTCCGTTTCAGTTCCTTACTGCTATTGTTGAAATGGATGAAAACTTTACTATCTGGAGATACCGTCACGCAATTATGGTGCACAGAATGATAGGTGTGAAAATAGGTACTGGCGGTTCATCCGGCCAGCATTATCTGATGGCGACAATTGAAAAGCACAGAGTGTTTGTTGACTTGTTTAACCTTTCAACTTATTTAATACCGCGCTCCGAGCTGCCCCAACTTCCAAAAGATATTTTGAAAGAGCTTGGTTTTTACTATGATAAAAATATAAAGTAGAACAAAATGGATTTAAATCTCACTGGTAAAAACGCGCTCGTTTGCGGAAGCACACAAGGTATCGGTAAAGCATCGGCGATGGAACTTGCATCTCTTGGAGCAAATGTCACCCTGCTCGCAAGAAATGAAGAAGCTTTGAAGGCAGTAGTTAATGAGCTTCCAAATAATGGCAATCAAATACATAATTTTATCGTAGCAGATTTTGCTACACCCGATTATTTAAAAGTTATCATTAATCATTACCTGGAGTCTAATCTTCCGTTTCATATTCTTGTCAATAATACAGGCGGACCAAAGGGTGGAGAAATAATAAAAGCCGATGCATCTGAATTTCTTACTGCATTCTCGAATCATTTAATTTGTAATCATATTCTCGTTCAGTCATTAGTTGAAGGAATGAAGAGCGAAGACTATGGCAGAATTATAAATATAATTTCTACTTCGGTAAAGCAGCCGTTGAATAATTTAGGAGTATCGAATACAATCCGCGGAGCAGTTGCTAACTGGGCAAAAACCCTTGCGAACGAATTAGGGCGTTTTGGCATTACTGTAAATAACGTTCTACCCGGTGCAACGGCAACAGGAAGACTTTCAACTATTATAGAAAATAAATCAAAGGCATCTAGTAAAACAATTGAAGAAGTTGAAGAAGAAATGAAATCAAAAATCCCTGCAAGACGTTTTGCAAAGCCGGAAGAAATTGCAAATGCAGTTGCATTCTTGGCTTCACCTGCAGCAGGATATATCAACGGAATAAATGTTCCTGTCGATGGAGGCAGAACCGGAAACTTATAAAAATTTTTAAAAATGATAATATACAATGTAACAGTCAGCGTGCTTGAATCTATAAGCGATGAATGGCTCGACTGGATGAAAAACGTACACATACCTGAAGTTATGGCAACGGGACTATTTATTGAAAACAGAATTTTGAAATTGAAATTACCTGAAAC
>JBHEKU010000181.1:0-2813 GCA_041859205.1 Ignavibacteria bacterium
GTTTTTAGAGATGAAACCTCGCCTCTTATCTTCTTTATCTTATCAAGCATAAATTTATTCATAACAAAAATTATCTTTACTTCTGCATCATTAAGAATATATTTTATCTGGTCCGGATTTAAAGAGACATAGGAAGGAACGGATATAAGTCCTGCAAACATACAGGCAAAATCAACAGCTGCCCATTCGTATCTGTTGTCGGAGAGAATTGCGACTTTATCCCCTTTTTTTAGATTATGAAAATTAAAAAAATGAATAAGCGAGGAAATATTTTCAGTGAATGTTTTAAAATCTATCGAAGAATAAGAGCCGTCATCTTCTTTAGTATAGAAGATATTTTTATCCGTAGGATATTTTTGAGAGTTTTCTAAAAACAGGTTTGTTAAAGTCTGCATGCGGAAATTTCAGAAAGATTTTAACTTTAAAAAAGGCATTACGCTATTAACCACAGAGGACACAGAATTTCACACAGAGAACACAGAAATTTTTTAAATTTTATGACTTCCGGAATTTCATTGCTCTTTGTTCTCTGCGGTATTTCTCTGTGCCCTCTGTGGTTAAAATCTAAAGCCAATTTTTTTGGAAATTTTTGTTTTGATTTATATTACTATATTTATTTATGGGAACGCCAATTTACGATACAACATTTGTAGTCTGCGACGTTGAAACAACGGGAGTATCATCCGATTATAACCGCATTACTGAAATCGGGCTTATAAAAATTTATAACGGCGAGGTTATAGATAAATTTACTTCGCTTATAAATCCTAAGCAGCATATACCAAGCCAGATAACATACCTGACCGGAATTACCAATGAAGATGTGATGAATAAGCCGACTTTCGAAGAGCTCTCTCCGAAAATTCATAATTTTATTTTTGATAAGTCACATGCAACTGAAGGGGCAGATTCAACACTTCTTTTCACGGGACATAATGTGGCCTTCGATTATAATTTCATCCGCAAATCTTTTGAAAGAACAGGTGAAAGTTTTCAGTTCAATATGAAAACTATCTGTACATGCAAGCTGGCAAGAAGACTGCTAAAAAAACTGAAGAGCAAATCATTATATAATGTTGCCGAATACTTTGAAATAAAAGCAGATAATTTTCACAGAGCTTTTGATGATACGCTTGTTACATCTAAAATTCTTTTGCGTTTTTTGGAAATTCTTAATGAAGAGTATGAACTTGAAACTACTGAGGAAGTTTTAAGATTTCAGAATACAAAGATATATACATCGGTAAACAAGTCCCCTATCTTAAAAAGAATAAAAGCCAACATAAAAGATTTTCCACGCCAGCCCGGAGTGTATTTTATGAAGAGCAAACATGATGAAATTATTTATATAGGAAAAGCAAAAAATTTAAGGGAAAGATTATCAACATATTTAAATTTTTCTTCCGACCTGCCTCCGAAGATAAGAAACTTAATTCAGTCCGTTCATGCTATTGAATACGAAATAACAGATTCAGAGCTCTCTGCGTTGATTCTTGAATCGAAGATGATAAAAATGCATAAGCCGAGATTTAATACTGCAATTAAACGTTATCGTTTTCATCCGTTTCTGAAGATAGATGTTCAGAATGAATATCCGAAAATAGACAAGGTTTATGAAATAGAAAACGACGGAGCAAATTACTACGGACCGTTTTCAAGCGGAAGAACGGTAAACAAAATACTGAAACAGATAAACGAAAATTATAAGTTAAGAAAATGCGAGTATAAATTTTTGCGTCCTTCAAAGACTCATTCAACTTGTATGTACTTTGATATAGGAAAATGCAACGCGCCTTGTAATTTAACTCACAGCAAAAAAGAATATATAGATGAAGTAAAAAGTGTTCATAACTTTATTACTGATGATGGCGAGGAAACTATACAAAAATATTTTGAAAGACAGATGGTAAGATTTTCAGAAGAGGAAGAATTTGAAAGAGCAGCGTTTCTGCGCGACAGGCTGAAGGATATTCAGAGAGTTATGAGCTATCAGAAAGTAATTACATCTGCCATCAATAATAAGAAAATCATCATTAAGCAAAAGTACGGAGATAAGGAAGAAGTCTTTTTTATCCACAACGGAAAATTGATGAAGACATATACTATTCTTATGGATGAAACAGCTGATGAGAATTTAGTTCTTGACGAGATATTTGAAACTACTGATTATTTATTTTTCTCCCTGTCCAAATTCATTAAGCATAAATTTACTCCGCAGGACTTAGACGAAATAAAAGTTATTTCAAACTGGCTTGCAGTAAACAGAGATAAGAGTATTGTTCTCGAAATAAATGAAACGATGACACAGGAAGAAATAGTAAAGTGGATTTTTGAAAAGTAATGTGTTTAGTTAAAATTTCTTAATGGACCGCCTGCTTTCACAAGCATGTAACTTTCAATCCGGCGTGAAATTTTTTCGTAATCTTCCTTAGCTGATTCAACTGTTTCATATGTCTTTATCTGTTTTGTTTCCGAGCGTTTTATATGAAATATAATGGTATTATCTTTCAAGGTAACAAGATCAACATTTCTGATTCTTATTTCCCTTGAGTTATCGTCAAGTATCATAATTAAAATTGGAATAGTTTAAGTTATAGAAAAGAATGATAAAATTCTATATAAATGAAACAGTAAGCAATAGTCCTTAGAAAATTTAATATGACAACAATTTTAAACGCATTGCGTATAATCACAAAACATCTACAGTGAATATTTTCGAAAAAATATACAATCTTTATACAAGCGATTTAACCTCGGATGAATTTGAAAAACTTGTAACAAAAGATGTACCCGGACTTTATAAATTCTATGCC
>JBHEKU010000128.1:0-4829 GCA_041859205.1 Ignavibacteria bacterium
TGAATTAATATTTTTTTTGTACGTTAGAATTTTAACCCAAACCCTTTATAACGAATGAAAAAAATTTACGGACCCTTTTATCTGGGTGAGAATAATATTTGGCACTGGCATACTGAGTGCCCTTCATTTCCGGATCCTAAAAATTCCAAAACAATGGTCAGCTCAAATTTTCCGGATGAAATTGAACTTTGCGCTAATTGCCAGCAATTGGATAAAAAAGACGCGACTGATGCTATAGGGAACACAGATATCAGTTAGTCAGATTTTATTTTCTTGTAGATAAAGTTATAAAAGTTTTCGCAGGCTCTTTTTTTAATTTCTAAGGGAGTACAGCGAAAACTTTTTTTGTTTTAAATCATTAATGCTTTTCATTTATCAGCAGTCTTTTATCAGGAATCTTTCTTTATATATACTTCTCCTTTATACGGATGGATAGTGGAATAGAACTCATAGTTTTTTATCTCCAGCAGATAATATGACATTATATCGCACCAGCATATTTCATCCCTGAATAATTCCAGCCTGGGCAGAGTCCCCCGCTGGCAGGAATTCTCCTTATCGTAATCATAAAGCCCTTCGTTCGCTTCGCACCATTTACAAAATTCCGTTAGTTCTTTCGGGTCAGAAAAAACTATTTTAAAATGTGTTTCCTCTTTTACATCCTTTAAATCATCATTAAGATAATGGTGGTACTTATGTCTGTGTCTTATTATTTTAGCTGTCTTCATTTTTACTATAGTTTACTTGTTCTAAAAATAATTCTTCAATTCTTATTCCTATTACCTATATATAAAATATCCAATTGTATTATGAAAAGCGATAAATATTATTTCATCGTTTGACAGCTTTGACATACATAGACAACTTTAATACTCAATGCAGTTACAATTTCTTCAAATTTCATTGGAATGCATTAATTTCAGATTGTAATTCGGAACAGCTTTTGTCGCTATTAATGATAATAGTTCTTTTAAATTATCAATAATAACATGAGTGTTAAACGAATATTCGGAATTATCCTAACCATTCTCGGTATCGGCGGACTAATCTATACTGCCACATTATTTATGAATACACGCGGAGCTGCTTACGATATTAAACTGCTTTTAGTGTATGGCTTGCTGGGGTTTTTATTTTTTGTCTCAGGTATCGGTCTGATAAAGGGCACTAAAGACGAACCTGCTTAATTACTTTCACTTCTTAAATATTATTTATTAATTCAAAAGATTCGTTATGAGATTCATAACACCTGACTTTCACGCAATAATGGATTATATAGTGGCTATACTTTTAGTCATATCTCCATTTACTTTGGATTTCTATAATGCAGGACCTGAAACACTTGTTCCGGTTTGCCTCGGCTTACTCGGTCTTTTCATTACACCATTAACAAACTTTAGATTTGCATTTGTTCGCGCTATTCCTTTGAAGTGGAATTTGATATATGACTTTACTGCAGGAGTATTTCTATTGCTATCACCCTGGCTCTTTGATTTTTACAGCCATGTTTATATGCCTCATGTTGTTTTCGGCGCAATTCAAATTGCAGAATCGCTTTTAACTGCCACTTCAAAAAAAGACGAATTGGAAACTCTTAATGATATAGTTTGAATAAATTTCAGAAATATAATTTGGGTATTTGTTTACAGTATAAACATGATTCCAAAAAATTTATATTACTTTAGAAAACTATAATATGAATAATAATGATATAACGTCTCCTTCAACATTCCTTCTCGGCGGAGAGTTGGAAATAAACCGATTAGGCTACGGCGCAATGCAGCTTACCGGGCAGGGTGTCTTTGGCGATATGCCTGACAGAGAAAAAGGAAAAGAAATTCTGGATTTTGCAGTGGCAAGTGGAATAAATTTTATCGATACTGCCGATGCATACGGACCATATACAAATGAAACACTTATTGCAGATGCGCTTCATCCTTATCCGGCTGAATTAGTTATTGCAACTAAAGGAGGCTTTGAAAGACCTTCTGCAGGGCAATGGGTTATAAACGGAAATCCTGAGCATATAAAAGAAGCTATTGAAGGAAGCTTAAAAAGATTGAAAGTCGAATGCATTGACCTCTGGCAGCTGCACCGCTTCGATTCAAAATTTCCAATAGAAGAAACTCTTGCACCCGTTGCTGAAGCAGTGAAGGCAGGCAAGATTCGTTTTGTAGGATTATCGGAAGTAAGCATTGAGCAAATCGAGCGCGCTGAAAAAGTTGTGCCGATTGTCTCAGTTCAAAATCATTACAATCTTAATGAAAGACAATGGGAAGCTGAAGTTGATTATACAGCTAAACGCAATATGGCATTTATCCCATGGTATCCGCTTGCTTCTGGTCCGGAAAAAATGCAGAATGTTGTCAGCAAAATTACTAAAGCGCATGATGCAACTACAGCGCAAATTGCAATTGCTTGGCTGCTGCGCCGCTCACCTAATATAATTTTGATTCCCGGCACAAAATCATTGGAGCATCTGAAAGAAAATCTGAATACAATAAATGTGAATTTGGCTGACGAAGAAGTGAAAGAGTTGAGTAACACAAAATAGGACTAATTATTAATTTGTGGGATTAGTATTATTAACCATGAAGATTTTATTTATAATATTATTTTGTTTCACATTTGCCAATTCGTACTCTCAGAATAAAATATATTACATCTCTAAACACAATGTCCTAGCTAGAATTGATAATAAAGTTCAGATAAATGTTTCTGTTAATTCTTTAAGGGTAAAAGACTATCCGACCTTCAAAATAATAATTAGGAACATTAGTACTGATACAATTTTTGTTTTACAGTATATTTATTTTCAACCTTCGGGACCATCTCTTACTCATTTAACTCATTTGGGAATTGAACATGGCGGCCAATTTGTGAGTTCAGAAGAACATGAAATTGACCTTCGAATTATTCTGCCTAAAATGTCTATTGATTATTATTTAAAATTGGATCAAAATTACCTTAAAAAATATAATTTAAAGGAGTTTAACTCTTATTATAGTTTTGCTTATATCCCATCTCAGACTATAATTTTAAAGAATGCTCATTTCGCAACTTACAAGGAAGCACCAGTTTTTGATTATGTTAATAATAACTTAAAACTTAATAGTATTGTGACTGAAGTATCTTTTAAATATACAAAAGGCTTTGGATTATTTGATTTTACAAGATAACTATGACATTCAACCAATCAGAATTTAATATAAAACTCGAATGGGGCTTGCCCGGCATTGAGCAGCTTGCTCCCGTTTCGGACGTAATAATTATTGTTGATGTGCTTTCGTACTCAACATGTGTTGATATTGCAGTAAGCAACGGAGCGGTAATTTATCCATATAAATACAAAGAAGATTCAGCAATTGATTATGCAAAGTCACTCGGAGCAGAGCTTGCAGACCGTGATAGAAATTCTTCCGGCTATACACTCTCCCCTGTTTCGTTAATAAATATTCCTTCAAATACAAAATTAGTTTTGCCTTCACCGAACGGTTCAACACTTTCTTTAGCAGCAGGAAATATTCCAACAATCTGCGGAGGATTGAGAAATGCAAAAGCTGTTTCAGAGTATGCAATGAGTGTAGGAAAAAATATTTCAGTAATTCCTGCAAGTGAAAGATGGCAGGAACAATTTGCAAGTAAAGGAACGATAAGATTTGCCATAGAAGATTTTGTAGGAGCAGGGGCAATTATTTCTTATTTAAAAGGAAATCTATCACCCGAAAGCAAATCTGCATTAGCAGTATTTGAAAGTGTAAAAGAAAATTTGCTGGAAGAAATAAAAAATTGTTCTTCAGGAAAAGAATTGATAGAAAGAGGATTTGAAGAAGATGTTAACTTAGCCTGTGAATTAAATGTAAGTGAATGTGTACCGGTGTTGAGAAATGGCAGATATGAGAAAATATGATCAACTTCACTTGTCTTCTCTCAACAACTAATTTAAACCTATTGGGGGGAAGCTTAAGATAAGTCTCAATACGCACTACTCACTACTCACTACTAAATCTAACCGAACTTCCCTGTAATATATTCTTCGGTAAGTTTCTCTTTAGGATTTGTAAACATCCTGCGTGTACGTGAATACTCTACAAGTTTTCCCATGTAAAAGAATGCCGTATGGTCGCTCACTCTTGCTGCCTGCTGCATATTATGAGTTACAACTAAAATTGTAAATTCTTTTTTAAGATTAAAGATAAGCTCTTCAATTTTTTGTGTGGATATAGGGTCAAGTGCGCTTGTTGGCTCATCCATTAAAATTATTTCCGGTGATACTGCAATAGTTCTTGCAATGCAAAGTCTCTGCTGCTGTCCACCTGAAAGGCTAACTGCCGGCTCTTTTAATCTGTCCTTTACTTCTTCCCACAGTCCAGCGTGTTTCAGGCAATTTTCGGCAACTTCATTTAAATCTTTTTTATCTTTATTGCCGTTCATCTTTAATCCCGAAACCACATTTTCATAGATTGACATTTTAGGGAACGGATTCGGCTTCTGAAAAACCATTCCGACTTTTTTTCTTAAATCGACTGTATCGTACTCTGATATGCTGTGTTTATTTATAATAATCTCACCCGTAACTTTTGACTTCGGAATCATATCGTGCATAAAATTCAATGCCCGCAGGAATGTAGATTTCCCGCAGCCTGATGGTCCTATGATAGCAGTAGCAGTCTGCTTACGTACACTGAGATTAATATCAGAAATAGCAGGACGTCCGTTAAAAGATACTGAAAGATTTTTAGTTTCAACTTCAAATTCTCTTCCGCCCTGTTCAGCTTCAATGACTTCCATTTCGGGAATGATTTCTTTATCATCCTCAACCGGTAAAC
>JBHEKU010000156.1:0-9700 GCA_041859205.1 Ignavibacteria bacterium
GAATATAATTTAAATTTAATTTCAAAATAATATAAACATCAAAATTTTTACTAAAATATTAATGATTCTAACTTTTTTCTCTGCTACTTCTTTCGCCCAAGATGCTTCCAAAGTTTTTGAGAAAGTAAGTCTTTCCATAGGGTTGGTTACAGATGGGCGGGGAGTTGGCAGCGGATTCTTTATAAATAATAATACCTTCATAACAAATAATCATGTCGCGCAGCACATTAATATCCGTAATGCAGAAATCAGGACAAAAGACAAAATATTTGAAATTGAAATAATTGTAGATTATGATAAAGATATTGATTTGGCAATTATAAAGGTGAGAGAATCAAGCGAGCATTTTTTGAAAATATGTAATCCTGATAATGTAAATGTCGGGATGACTGTTTATGCTATCGGCAACCCTACAACTTCCGATACAAAAATTTTTAAAAATACATTTACTCAAGGGATAATTAATAATATTACTTATGATAAGATAAAAGATGGAGATATGGATATAAATGCAAATGTGATATTACACTCGGCAGCTTTAAATCCTGGTAACAGCGGGGGACCTTTGGTTAATTCAAATGGAGATGTTTGCGGTGTAAACTCATACATAAGATATAATGCGGAAAACATGAACTTTGCAATTCATGTAAAAGAATTGATTAATCTTTTAAACAAGAATAACATTAGTTATGAAGCTGAATCTGGAAAAATTAATAGCAGCAAGAAAGATGGCGACAGTTTAAATCAAAAAACACCTGAGGTATTAAAGTTTGATAGTTTAACTAAAATGAGTATTCCAAAGTTAAACGATTCATCTACTGTAATTTTATCAAATAGTTCAAATTCAAATTATACATTTGTTGTTTTAGCATCGGGATTCGGCATCCTATTCGTTGTTATAATTGTTGTTTTATATTCTAAAAAAGGAGATATCGTACCAAACCATAATTCTCAATATCATATTCAGGAGAGAATTATTTATACAGAGCCTGCTTATATTCCTTCCGTTAAAGAAGAATTCAGTCCATTTTTTTTATATGGAAATAATAAGTTTTTTATACATAAGGAAGAATTTATGGTTGGAAGAGATTCAATGTGCGATATGATTATTGAGGATAGTAAGATTTCACGATATCAATTTAAAATTAATAAATCCGAAGTTAGGTGCTTATTAACAGACTTAGGTTCAAAAAATGGAACAATGGTTAACGATGAAAAAGTTAAAATGAAATTTATTAACAAAGGCGATATAATAACAATTGGAACACATAAAATTTTATACAACTATAATTGATGATTGGACATACATTAAATAGCTATAAAATTCTTGACAAGATTAATGAAGGCGGTATGGGAGTAATTTATCTTGCCAAACATAAGTTCTTAGAGCGAAACGCAGCTATAAAAGTTTTGAAGGCAAGTTTTTCCAAGAATAATGATATCAAAGAAAGATTTTTTCATGAGGCGAAAACACTTTCAATGCTTGACCATCCATACATTGTGAAGATTTTGGATTTTGATCAATATGAGGATAATTTTTATATCATAATGGAGTATGTAGAAGGCGTAACTCTTGAAGACCATATAGGATATAAGAGCGGTTTAATCCCTGAAGATAAAGCAAAAGAATTGTTTACAAAAATTTTATCGGGATTGGGATACGCACACACAAAAGATGTTGTGCATCGGGACATTAAACCATCTAATGTAATTATCGATTCAAATTTTAATCCCAAAATTTTAGATTTTGGAATTGCGCGCTTGTTAACAAGTGATAACAGATTAACCAAAGTCGGCGGCAGAATGGGTTCGCCTTTATACATGAGTCCGGAGCAGTGTCTTGGTAAGGAAACAGATTTTCATAGTGATATATATTCTATTGGTGTAACTCTATATGAAGCTTTAACAGCAAAGCATCCATTTGAAAACGAGAATGATTCAGATTATGCATTGCAATCAAGAATTATTAATGAAAATCCACTTCCGCCATCATTTCATTATCCCCTTATATCCAAGCATATGGAGTTTATTATATCCACTGCTTTGAGTAAAAATCCTTATGAAAGATTTAACTCGTGCTTTGCTTTTATAGACGCTTTTAATAATCCATACTTTTCGGGAAGTTATAATTATCAGGAAGTGCAGTATCAAGTATATCCTCAGAACCCACCACAAAATGCTTCTGAAAGAATTGAGGAGATGGTTACTCCACCTCTAGATACATCAGAAGCAGAAATAATAATAGAACAGAACAATTTACAGTCAAATCCAAAAGTTCAACGAGATAAAACTAAACCGAAAAGTTTTGTCAAAAAAGGAAATAAAAGTGGCTCAGCAAAAACAAAAATTTATGAGCCAAAAAAAGAAGATAAAAAAGAAGATAAAAAAGATGATTTTATAATAAAAGCTCCATTTTATAAAACACCATCTTTCATTGCTATATCTTCAGTAGCTACAATTTTAATTGTGATTTGGATAATTGTTTCAAGTATAAATTCAAATGTTGCAGAAGAGAATGTAATCAAGTCTGATACGTCGGCATTTAATTCTGTAAAATCTAATTTCAAAACACAACCAATAGTACCTAGTAGCTCAGAAGTAAAACCCTCTGATAATCAAAATAATTCAGAGAAAACTTCGGAACAAAATAAACCTGAAAAAACCAGAAAAATCAAAAAAAATGAGAATAGTGAAACACCGGTTCGGCAAGAACAGCCTACCACAGAAAAGAAAAAAGGAAAAACTGTATTTGAATAATTAATAATTTCTAACCCCTAAGGAAATGAAAATAATATTTATTTTTATAATTGCAATAGTTGCATGCTGTAATTCTAGTATAAAAGCTCAATCAGATTTTAAGATTACTGTAAATGAACCATACTGGTCTAATCCTACAGGATATTATGTCGAATTGAAAATTGGAATGTTAATTAAAAACATTGGAACAGAAGAAGGATGGTGTGAAGATTTAAGAAAACTTGCCTTAGTCTGTACACCTGAATATAAAATCAGTGAAATAGAATTTGTTGATTTTGCGGACATAAGTAAAACATTAAGACCTGGTCAATATGTAAGCGGGTTTATAAAATACAAAGTCCCTAAAGATGCAGATAGTCTTACTTTGATTTTCGTAGATGAAGATAACAATTCTAAAAAATTAATTTCAAGAAGTTACAATATTGTGCAATTAAATTTGAATGATGTGCGATATAAGGAAGCAATTGCTGAATCTGAAAAACAGGAAAGAGCCGGGGAGTTTTACAAAGCAATTTTATCATACAAGTTAGCATT
This sequence comes from Ignavibacteria bacterium, assembly GCA_041859205.1. Classification (GTDB taxonomy): domain Bacteria; phylum Bacteroidota; class Ignavibacteria; order Tepidaquicellales; family Tepidaquicellaceae; genus JAFDZO01. The sequence goes on from JBHEKU010000156.1 coordinate 3,292, forward strand.
ATCCTTAAATGCAACTGATAAAAAAGAACTATCCGAAAAAATATCGGACTTATACTCACAATTAGGTGATAAGGAATTTTTCAATAAAAAATATGAAAAGGCACTAGACTATTTTAAATCTTCATTATCATTTGATCCCATAAATGAAAATAGAAAGAAAAGTATAGCGTTAATATTTGAAACATTAGGAGACCAGAAGTTAGTGAATTTATCATTTACTGAAGCAAAATCTATGTATGACTCCTCAAGAGTTTATTTTCAATCATCAAAAATAGAGAATAAACTTACCGATTTGAAAAAAAGAGAAGATAAAATTAAAAATGCTAAGATTGAATCCTTAAAGAAAGAAAAATTGGAAAGGGAGTATCAAGAGCTAATTGACCCAAATGTGGGAATTTCACTCAATGCAAAAGTAGGATTTGCAAGTACTGAATTTGGAACAAAATCATTACCACAAGTTGCATTAGAATTACAATTACCTATCAAGTTAGTAACTGAAAAAAAATCTAAGATTTGTGTGTTTATGAATAATAGTTTCGGATATGATTATTTAATCACTAAACAATCGGGGCAAGATTTCCAAGATTTTACTAGATTAAATATGACCAAATATACGGTTAATATTCAACCCAAAGGGATTGGTAACGCAAACTATGTAGGAGGTATTGGGTTATCTTTGCTTAACCATTATTTCATTCCTATGATCTCAATTAACTATGGAGTACTTATGCAAACAGTACTTGATGGTGAAATTGTGGATAATAATACCAACAGGAAATTTGCAAATGAAACAGCTTTTGGTAATGGAATTTATGTAAAGGCAAGTTTTCTTGTTGGAAGAAATTCTCATTTTGGGTTAGGTTATACATACTCAAATGTTGATTTCAATGGCGATTATGATTTCAATAAATATAACCTTACGACACACAGTCTAACAATTTCTTATATTAATTTTTAAATAAACGAATTCTTAAGCAAATCATAAATTCATGAAATGTCCAAAATGTTTGAAAGATAACTTGTCATCGGCAAAATTCTGTGCTTATTGCGGAGGTACACTAAGTATGTCCGGTTCTAATCAATCATCTAAAACTCAGATTTCCAGTTTCAGTGGTAATAAGACGATGATAGTACAGGGTTCTAATTTAGGAATGGGAAATAGTAATGAGGTTGTAATAGGAAGAGGTAATGATAATGATATTGTTGTAAATGACGGTTCAGTATCAACCAGACATGTAAAGATGTTTCTGGAAAACGGCGAAGTATTTATAGATGACCTTAGGTCTATGAACGGCACGTTTGTAAATGGCAAAAGAGTTTATAATAAAACCAGTGTAAAGATTAATGATAGAATTAATCTTGGCTCTTATATGCTAAATACAAATCATAATCACTTAGTTTCACTATTTTCGCGCAGTATTACAGGAGGAATGATTTCAGATGGAGCTTTAAGATTAAGTTTTAATCCTAATTGGGTTGGAAAGATAATTTATTTCATTCTTGTTATTCTGCTCTTAATGCCTTGGATAACACTGAGCGTGGCAACTGTGAATATTTCATTAACTGCTTTTGATTTTGCACTAAATAGATTGCCAGCAGGGCTGACCGAAAAGAGTTTTAACTTTGAAGGTTATGGGGGAATTCACATTGTTTTCATGATTCTTTCAGCATTAACATTGATTGGCCTATTTATGAATTTTTTAAGAACTACAATTACAGAGAGTTTCAATTTCGTCAATATAATTTCTTTAATAATATTCGTCATATCCTGTATTATTCCATTTATTCCAGGTGATTCAATGGGGAATAATGAATTCGTCAAAAAGATAGTGGACTATCATTTTACATTTGCTGCTTTTCTTTTTGTGCTTCTAGTATTTGTATCAATATTTGAAGGTTTAATTGAAAAGCTAATCAAAAATAGAAATTAAATATTCCGTAATAATCATTTATGAAATTATTTTTAAAAAATAGAATTTTGTGGTTAATAGTTACAATTTTATGTTATGTAACATCACTACTAATTCTATATTCAAATCAGCTCAAATTGAAAAACAGTATAGAATTAAATAAAGCGAAGCTTGAAGAAAAAGACAAAAGTATAGAATCATATTTGGAAGAAATAAATACTAAGCAGAGGTATTTAAATTCATTGCAGCAGCAAAGAAACACTTTAGAAAACCAGGTTAAAAATCTAAACTAATAGTGCATACTAAAAAATTTACAATATTATTTATTTCTATAAATGTCTTATTACTCTTAACTGTTTTATATTTTTTAATTAGCTATTTCACATTAACAAGAGAAATTACTGAGCAAGATAATTTGATGACTAAAGTTAATAGAAGCTTAGATAGTCTACTTAGAGTTAAATCTGACTTACTAACTTTAACAGAAAGAAGTAATGATGAAATTGATAGATTGAAAAAAATTAAGGAGAATTCATTCCCTGAATTTGCTAAAAGATTTATTGCCAGCTTAAATTCGTCAGCAGAATATCTGAATAATACCGAGCAAAACATTATCGTTTCAAACATTGATGGGGATAAGCTGTATTTAAACTATGTAGCTTGTAATAATTTGGAGTACTATAAAAATAAGAAGGTGAGGATTGGAAAAAATCAAATTTATTTTTATGATATAATATATGAATTCTCCGATAAAGGCTCTGAACACGGTGTTACATTTTACTTTAGAAAAGACGGATCCGATAATTATAAAATGTATAAAATGGGCATAGACGGATGTTAACTGAAAAGCATTTAACTAATAAATTAGTTGTAAATTGTTTCCTTGTTTTAGAATGAGTTAAAGCAGTTACAAAAGGGTAAGAGTGTAAGAGTGTAAGATTATTTTTTTTATTTTACATTGCCATTTAAAAAGATTTGTTATTAATAGAATTTACAAGACAAAAAATGAAAAATTCCAATTTGAATTATCAGGAAAATAAAAGCAATAGTACAAAAATTGTACTTTCTTTATTAAGTGTACTTGTTGTTCTAATAGCAGTTTTAATTTTTACTTTTTTTAAGAATAGTTCAAAACAAATAAATACAACTTTAGATACAGTTAAAAATGATAAGACCGGATCATCCGAGGTTAATTCAACTAGTTCTGATAGTCAGTTAAAACAGCGCGAACTTGATTTAAAGGAACAAGAATTGAGATTAAAAGAAAAGGAACTGGACCAACGTAAAAGAGGCGAAACTTCAACACAGACACAACCTCAAAACCAATGGAGTTCAACTCCCGGGAGGTATCCTGAAGCTTCGGAAAGGTATTTATCAAGTGCCGAAATACAATATATGTCGAAATCAGAATTGGAATTAATGCGAAACGAAATATTTGCAAGACATGGCTACATATTTACGAAAAATGAAAAAATGATAAGATATTTTAATAGTCAATCTTGGTACAGTCCCACATCGTATGATGTAAATAACATGCTTTCGAAAATTGAAAAAGAAAATGTGGCATTAATTAAAATGTATGAGAGGTAAAACAGTTAAATTTATTATCCCCTTTGTATTAGGTCTTTTTGCTTTCATTTTAATTTCATGTAGTAAAAGACCAGAAATACAAACTGCCGGATATTACAAAGATTCAAATAGCGTTAACAAAACTAATTATATCGCTAAAACATTAATAGGAGCACCCGAAGAATTAAAAATACTCGTAAATTCGTATCCTGATTTTCTTGATTCAGCAGATGTAGACTATCTTTATTGGAAGGATGGGACTAAGATGATCTGGGATGATAACAAGAAAAAAACGTTTGATGATATGCTCGAGTTTCCTGATTTAGAAGATATGATGAGTATTGAATATCCTTCAGGAAGTAAATGGGATTCGCCTCCCTCAAAAAATTTTGACCCCGGGAGAATTAGAAATGAAGATTTTTTCAAAAAAATGTATGGCAGAACAGAAGGTGATGTTCGTAAAAACTGTGTAACTATAGATTGGTTTGGTACGCCTGTCTTAGTATCAAAAGTAAATAATTTAGATGAAGAATTAAAACAAATTATAAAAGATTTGCAGAAATTACCTGCGGAATTTCATAAGTATTTTACTAGAACAGGCGGAACATTTTACTGGAGATTTATTAAAAATACTGAAAGATTAAGCGCGCATTCATTTGGAGCCGCAATTGATATAAATACTGAGTATTCAGATTATTGGGAGTGGAGTAAAGACTTAAAATATAAAAACCGCATACCGATTGAAATAGTTGAGGTTTTTGAAAAATACGGTTTTATTTGGGGAGGCAAATGGTATCACTACGATACTATGCATTTTGAGTACCGTCCTGAACTGTTAACAAATTAATTTTGAGCTTAAACATTATGAAATATACAAATGCTTTTATATTATTCATTCTGACTTTAGTTTTTATCTCGTGTAATAAGAAAACAATTACCAATGAAACTCAGTCAAAAGATTCTACCGTTGTAACGAAGTCAAATAAGACCAAAAATATTCCTTCCGATGAAAGTTTAAGTAATAATACTTTGGAAAATAAAACAAGTTTTAAGACATATTGTAACGCTAGATATGATTTTTGTATTCAATATCCTGATATGTTAATTCAGCAGGAAGAATCGGAAAATGGAGATGGTACGCATTTCATATCTAAAGACGGTAAAATTGATATGTCAGCTTGGGGGAGTTATACAGATATTGATGACAATTATATGTTAGCTAAAGAGGATGTTCAGATAACGTATGAAACAAAAAAGAATTCTTTCTTTGTAGTAACAGGATATTTAAAAAATGGAAATGGAATTTATCGCAAAACAAAAATTGTAAAAGATAAGTCTGGAATAATTGATCATACAATATCTTTTAATTTTGAATTTCCTATGGAGAAGAAACCTGAGTGCGCTCCATTAATTGAATATATAGAAAATCATTTCTAAAGATAATCTCAACTATGGAAATAGAAATCGGAAAGATAATACAAAACTATCAAATAGAATCTAAACTTGCAGAAGGCGGGATGGGTGTGATTTACTTAGCCCGCCATTTAAAGCTTGAACGCATTGTTGCTATAAAAGTTTTACATGCTAATTTTTTTTACAACAATGATGTAAAGCAAAGGTTTTTTGCCGAAGCAAATACATTATCTAAACTAAGTCATCCTAATATAGTTTCGATTTATGATTTTCTTGAAATTGACAATCAATTTTACTTAATCTTAGAATATGCAGAAGGTATTAGTCTGGATAAATTTATTGAGGAAAACATTTCAGTGAATAGAGAACAATTTGCTGAAAATATTTTTGGACAGATACTAAATGGATTTGCTTATGCTCACAAACATAATATCATTCATAGGGATATTAAGCCCTCTAATATTATCATTCAAAAAGATTTAAGTGTTAAGATTTTAGATTTTGGTATTGCAAAAATACTTGATGGAAATATTAACCATACTAAAACAGGTGCAAGTATGGGTACGATTATTTACATGAGCCCTGAACAGATTTTAGGTAAACATATTGCTCAGAGGTCTGATATTTATTCGATTGGAATTACTTTGTATGAATTTCTTACCGGCTGCAACCCATATGGCACTTTCGACTTAAGCCAGTATGAAATTCAGACTAAAATATTGAATGAAAATATTGATTTCAATTCTTCAAATATATCTCCTAGATTTTCAAATACAATAGCTAAAGCAGTCAGCAAAGATCCCTTTCAACGATTCTCAGATTGTGATGAATTCAGAAATGACTTGTTCTCAGAAAACCCATCTCCCGTTTCTAATAAGTACAAAACTCAATCTAAATATGCTAAAACTGAATTTATAACACAAAATCATTTCACCAGTAAATCAGAATCAGTTTCCGGAAAGTATATACCGATATTTGTAATTGTTGCTTTATGTACGCTGGCATTCACAATTTACTTAACATTCTTTTATAAAAAAGAACCTGTGGTTATTTCTATTAGTGGTAATTACTCAGATAAAAGCGTAATAAACTCGAAGGACAAAGAAAGCAACCCTAATAATACAATAACAAGTAATAGTTCGATAAATATTGAAGAGCCATTGGTTAAAAAAGCGGTTGTTAATATGATTGATGCGTGGCAGCAGAAAAAAGTTGATAAGTTTTTTTCTTATTTAACCGATGATTACTATTATCAAAGCAGTTCAGGCGTTTCAAGAACTTATCAGGAAAGAAAAAATAAAGCATATGAAATTTTTGCTGCAAACTCTTATATATCTATTTCTACATCTAATATGAATGTAACCATAAATGGTGATAATGCCGAAGTGAAGTATGATCAGGTTTATCGCTCAACAACAATAAATGAATCAACCGTAAAAAAACTTTTTCTAAGAAAAACTAATAATCAATGGAAAGTTTACAAAGAACTTTCAGGGTTTTATTAAAAATGAATTCAT
>JBHEKU010000174.1:0-7381 GCA_041859205.1 Ignavibacteria bacterium
CAATAGGTAAACATCTCCTGTTAATGTACTTTCAAAGCCGTTTCCAATCGCAACTTCAAGTGAAGTTTTACCCCATATTTTATATCCGTCATCACTTGTTGACATGAAGGGCACTTCCGCATAGATTCCGAAAGTTGTTCCGCCATCAGGTACATAAGTGTTATTTCCTATTCCTACACCAGTGTGTCTCATCTTGGAATAAATCCTTCCTTTGAATCCGTATATTCCCAAATCTCCAATACCTATAGAAACCGGAGTGTTCGGGAATTCTGCGCTTGCTTCGACGAACCAATACTTAAATCCCTGCGGCGCTACGCCTAAAATTATTTTTCCACCAACTGAATATTCTGTGGGATTGTGCATCATCATATCAAACGTTGCCATGAAAGCCGTTCCGTATGTCGCGTCTTTTTTGTATTCTATAGATGCGCTGTAAGATGATTCCGAGTTCTGATATGTCACACTAATTCCGTCAGGTGTAATTTCATTAGCATAGGAAATTTCCGAACCGCTGCCGCCTTTATTCGGATTGCGGTAAAATTTATATCCTACACCGAAATCACTGCCGCCGGGTCCCGATAAATCTTCTGCTAAAATAATTTTACCTTTAACTTCGAAGTTGTAATTGCCGCTTCCAAAATTATTAAATCTGATCTTGTTAAGTGTTACATCATAGCCGTTGTAAACCGAGCCGTTATAGTTATCAAGTTCAAGCCAATGACCTGAAAGATTTTCGGATTCCTCAAATCCTATCTGAGCAGTTGATGTTACATAAAAATTATATGCATTCATCGTTCCTGTAGATAAATTTTTGTTCTGAGTATTATCTAATGTAAGATTAGATTGGAACACAACCCTTCCCTGTTTTATTACTGCAGAGTTTAGACTAATTTTTAGTCTATCATATTCCGAGGGACTATTACCAAATAAATATATATCTCCGAGATTTGTATTTGCTAAATCAAGTGTACCCGGTCCGATGGAATAATCGGTTATCGGAATTACATAATTTAAATTCAGCCCGACCATCGGAATAAAGATTCCGCCTTTGAAATTACACTTCTTCAGTGAGTTATCTTTTATTTCCAGAAAGAACTTGTTTACGTCACAATCGAAACCGTAAAATTTACTTTTGTATGACATACCTGTAATATCTGTCTTCGCAGTCAGACCTTTTGAGTTGATATACATATCTCCTAATATATTATCACCAGCCAGTTGAATATCATTGAAGCCGGAGTTTACAGGGAAAATAACTTTACCTTTATTTATTCTAATGCCGCCTTTCCATGTATCCTTCGGAACTAAGTCTATTATGACATTAGTCACATATAAGCTTAAATCTTTATTTTTATTGAGAGGAACAGTAAACGAAGCTGCACCTAACTCTGCTGCAAATTTTAATGAGCTTTGAATTTCGAAACCGATTTTTACACGTTCTCCAGTACCGTATTTTATGTAGTCAGGAAGTCCGACATTTCCGCCGAGCTTGAGTGTAAGTTTATTATTTTTTACTGTGAAAAATGTTTTTAAACTGAGCAGTTCCAAATCAAAGCCTGAAGGTTCAACAAGCTGAAAGCTTCCGTCAGATTTTGCAAGCAGGTTATCAACAGATAGTTTTTCAACAGGATCTATTTTACACCAGGCTTCAGCAGATTGCATCATAACTTTTCCGTTTGTCTGCATATTATTACCTTTAGTGGTAAGCGGAAACTGCGAGCGGATATAACCGTAAATTGTTGCTCCGTCAGTACGAAGCGAAATTGTTGCTCCAAAGAATAAAGACTGAGTTTCGCTGTGTTCAATTTTAAAACTAATTCCGCCGTTAGGTATAGCATCCTGTATTTGACCGGACTTAACTTTCCAGTTAACTCCGCTTTTTTCTAGTTCAAGATTTTGAAATTTTACATAAATCTGTGGTCCGTTATCCCATAGTTTTACAATTCCGTCACCTGCAAAATTTGACGGGCTTTTGTTTGAGATTGTAGAGACACTTACGTCATATTTTCCGATTTTGAATTTTTTTACATCGCCTGCTAAATCTTCTCCGCCTGTTACTTTGAACTGGTAATAGTCACTCTTTCCGACAATACCATTATTCTGATTTATGTATGCCTGAGAGAAAGCCTCAACTTTCCAGAAATACGAAGAACCCTTATCCAGAATTCCCATTTCAACGGTAAAGTTAGCTGATTGTATTTCAGAGTTGTAATTGAATCCTGTAATATCCTGAGTGTAATCCGGAACAGATGCATCAAGGCCTGTTCTTCCGGAAGGATTTACTTTGTAAATTTTCAGAATGTACTTAGTAATTGATTTGTTTGTATTGGCTTTCTTCCATGTGAATTTATATCCTGCATAAGTTGTATTATTCATTCCGGGAAGCTGGCTTACATCTAAATTTCCGTCATCGGAAGGAGTCATCAGTTGTATAAAACCATCTGCCGCGGGCGGAGAAACATCACCTGGAACTGTAAAACTTCTTACTTCACTTTTTGAAGAAGCTACAATATCTCCTTTATAATCGAGCAAGCCGACCTGCCAGTAATAAGTTTTTCCTTTCTGTAATGCTGTTGCCGAAACAGGGTAAACTAAAAATGTAGCAGTCTGAACTTTTTCAAATTCAGGTGTCTGCAGAGATTGCTGTGGCGTTCCGTTTTTTTCTGCTAAAATAAATTTATACTGATTTCCCTGACCGGGCAAAGGTGCCCATGAAAAATTCGGATTCTTATCAGAAATACTTGCTTCATTATCGGGAGATATCAAGCTAATGCCAGAAACATTATTTACTGTGTGCGGGATACATTGAGTACCAAGCACAGAGCCATTTTTCATCTGGACGTTCAAACAGATTGTATAATTCCCCGAAGGAACTTCTCCTGTTTGCATCAAAATATCCTTATATTTTGCTTTGGGAAATTTTGCATTAATCGGGCTGACATCACTTACGGTCACAGTTGTAGTTCCCGGAGGTAGATCAAATTCCTTCGTTGTTGCTTCGAAAATTAGTCCGTCAGCAGATTCAGTTAACTGACCAAGCAGATAAACTTTGAATGTAGATTGAGACATATTCTTTAATGTCACTGACCAGAGGTTTTCAACATTTAGCTTCCCGGGAGGAGGAGGCTTTAGCTGAACAATAACTTCTGAATGAAGCTCCGCTGCTGTAAATAAAAACAGGGAGAATAAAAACAAAAGTTTTAATTTTAGCTTCATATATTTTATAGTTTTGAAATAAGAGTTTGGGTTAAACTTTATAATTGTATATTTTTAAAGCCGAGTCGGGGACCATATTTTTGCCTTACACTCAATGATAAACTGCAGTTATTTATAATAGCGGAGTTAGTTTTAAAAACTGAAATCAAAAAATCTTTATCGTAAAATTTTGAAACAATACTGCCTGTTTTTTTTTCAGTAATTATTGTAAGCCCGGGGACCAGTTTAAACTCAGGACTTATATCTTTGAACATTGTTTTACCGTCTTTATCATACAAGCTGCTTTCAAGAAAAACTTTATAGGTGTTAGTTGTAGTATTGTTCAAATTAAAAGCAAAGGTTTCATCATCAGGTTTTGAAATTTCTATCATTACCTGTGAATTTATATTCTGATTATTAATTATTAGTATTGGCAGCATGAAAGTAGAGTTTAATATGAGGTTTGATCTTAGTGCCATTTTTATTTTTCGTGCTTCAAACTAAAGTTTTTCAGCTTTCAATTCAAAGAAAGATTTTTCAGTTTGTAATCGGTCAAATTTAATGTAAATTAAGGAAAAGCTCTAAAATCAATTTAAAATTAGCCTTTTTGAAACTAATCTTGTAATTAGTCATGCTTAACTCCAATCTCATAAAAATCCTCGCAAGTCTTACTAAAGACGAGCTGAAAAGCTTTGAAGACTTTGTTTCTTCACCATATTTTAATAAAAAGCCGACTGTAATAACACTTTTCAAAGAGCTTAAAAAGTTTTATCCCGGCTTTACTGATTCCTCTCTTACCAAGGAAAGTATTTATCAGAAAATTTATAAAGGGAAAAGTTTTAATGATGGAGTATTGCGGAATCAGATGTCTGAGCTATACAAATTGCTTTTAAAATTTATCGGCACTGAAGCGTTTAATAGAGATAGTGTTGAATTCAAGATCAAAGTTTCAAGAGAACTTATGCTGAAAGGATTACCTAAAACTTTTAAGAATTATTATGATGATCTGAAAAAGGAAACAGAGAAAGAAGATTTAATAGAAAATGAATACTATTACTGGAACCGCGCAGTGCTTGATGAGCAGTATGAAGACAGTCTTTTGTTTTCCGGGTATGCACAGGGTGTACCGATAAATAATCTTTATGGAAATAATTTTATTTATTTTACACTGATAAAATTGTTTAAAGTAATGCATAACCTTCATGCTACAGAAGTTAATACAAATGTATATTATGATAAAAGTATATTAAGAGAGTTCTTAAGTCTTTTGGATACTGAATCTTTCCTTGAACGTATCAAAGAGGTTTCCGAAAAAGACTACAATATAGTTTCTATGTATTATTATATGTCAAAAGCATTGATGGATTACAATGATTTTGATTCTTTTTATAAATTTTATAACCTGGTTGAAAACAATTATATTTTATTTGAAGAAGGCGAAAGATATGCGCTATATATCCAGCTTAACAATATAGCTTCTAATACTAAGGCCGGAAAAGTAATTCTTCTTGATATTTATAAAAGCATGCTGGAAAAGAAAATATACAAAGCAGGAGAGAACGGCTATCTTAATTATTTACTATTCAGTTATATCTTAACAAATGCATTACATAAAAAAGAACTTGAATGGGCAGAAAATTTTATAGATAAATATATCGGTGAGATTGACCCTTTATATCAGGAAAATATGATGCATTACAGTAAGGCACATCTGTATTTTGAAATGAAGGATTTTAATAAATCACTAGAGCATATCATAAAGGTAAAAGCAGATAATTTTATGTTCAAGCATCAAACTTATAAGCTGACTGTTGAAAATTATTATGAAGTCAATGAAATCGAACCGCTGTATTATTCTATGGATAATTTCAAATATTATATTACAAAAGGAAATCTGCGGGAAGACTGGGCTAAGTATTATGAAAATTATCTCGCTTCTGTAAAAGAGTTAGTAAAATTAAAAGAAGGTAAAGAGAAAGATACTTTTAAAATAGATAAACTGTTAAAAGAAGCAACAGGGGATATGAGCTGGGTCATAAGTAAGTTAAAAGAACTGAACTTAAAGTAATTACATCTCTGCCTGCACTTTGCCAAAAATGTCGGTACATCAAGATGAAAATTGTTAATAATAGGCTTTTAAACCTAATTTGATGGCATAATCTTTGAGTATTGTGACAATAGTACAACTATGACTCTATCATTAATAAAAAAACATTTCTATTTAATTCTTATTTTCATTCCAGCCTCATTATTTTGCCAGACCGGCCAAATTTTTGAAGTAGATGAAGTTGAGTTTATCCATAAAGATACTACTACTTTCGATAAAGGCACATTGAATGATGTAATCGGCATAAATAAAGTAGATGCTTTTAGCCAAAAAGTATTGGGAGAAGATATATTCAAAATAGAAAAATTTTATTTTGATAACGGCTTTTTTGATACAAAAGTTGATACCCTTGTAAAGTATAATTTAGAAGATAAAGAAGTGCTTGTCCAATTTATCATCAAAGAAAATAAGAGATACAGAATGGATACTCTTATTTACTATGGATTGGATAAGATTTCTCCTGAAGCGCGTTCTGCGATGGACAGTATTAAGTCTATCAGATCAAAAAGAATTTACAACAAAGTTTTAATCATTCAACAGACAAACCGCATTATTGATATGCTGCAGAATATGGGATATATGAATGCAAGCATAAGGCAGGAACAGGGTACTATTGTAACTAAATATGATACAAGCTGCACTGTAAGTATTTATTTAGAAAATGCGGATACAGTTTTTTATTTTGGCAAGACTAAAATACAAATTAACGATAACAAATACGGAGTAGATGATGAGTTATTCTATAAGATGATAGAATATGATGAAGGGGACCGATATAGCAAAGAAGTAAAATTATTAACAGAAAGAAATATCAGCAAATATGCAATAGTTCAAAGCGCACGTGCAGAAGCAGAAAGTGTAGAAGGGAACAAAGTAGATTTTCTTATTGAAGTAAATCTGACAAATAAGCATGAGATAACTCCTTTTATAACAGGGCAGACAGTTGATAACAGATTTTTCTTCGGAGGAGGAGCGCAATATATTAATAAATATTTCTGGAGAGGCAGAGTTTTAAACTTAACTGCCAGCGCATTAGTCAACACATTAGAAATTAACCGGTTTGAATTTTCCGCTTCTGTTACACAGCCGTATTTGTTTAATAAGAGATCTTCTTTAACAAATAAAATAACTTTAGGTCTGTACAATCTTGAACAATTCAGAAATTATTATGCAGGTAACCTTACAACTATAAGTTATTTCATATCAGATCATACTTTTTATAATTCAGCATCTCTGGATTTAAATGAAGAAATAGTTAGATTCAAATATTATGACACAGACTCCACACTTGACCTTTTTAACTCAGTTCTGAGCGTTACTGCTATTCATGATAACACAAACGATGCATTTAATCCTACTGCAGGCTTGTATCATTCAATCACAGCAGGAAGCGCGGGATTTATTCCGAAACTTTTAATAAACGGCTTTAACTGGAATTTGAATTACTCCCAATATGCAAAATTGTATACAGCAAATAGATTTTATCTGCAGCTTGGCGGAAAAAGAAGAGGAACAACTATTGCGACAAATTTCAAAGCCGGGAGTATTTTTGAATATGGTGAAGGAGAGCAGGTAGTACGGGTTCTGCCCATTTACAGATTTTTTAGCGGAGGCGGCAGCAGTTTAAGAGGATGGAATGCTCAGGAGAATGGAATGGTAGATACTACAACTAACGGTGGAAATTTTTTGCTTGAGGGAAGCATTGAGCTGAGAAAAAATTTATTCCCAACATCACAGGGATTTACAAAAAATATAGGAGTAGTTGTATTTTTTGATTACGGAAATATATGGGAGAATCCTAAGAATTTTGATCTATCTCAAATTGCAATGTCAGTAGGAGTGGGAATAAGGTATAACTTATTCATTGGCCCAATAAGATTCGATGTCGGATATAAATTGTACGACCCTTCAAACAGAGAGCTATCTAAGTTTGCATTTCATTTTGGTATAGGCCAGGCATTTTAAGTTATGAGTTATGAGTTATGAGTTATGAGTTATGAGTTATGAGTTATGAGTTATGAGTTATGAGTTATGAGTTATGAGTTATGAGTTATGAGTTATGAGTTATGAGTTATGAGT
>JBHEKU010000296.1:0-17874 GCA_041859205.1 Ignavibacteria bacterium
TACATACTCGGTTAGGTTTTCACTGAACCGCGGCAAGCTGAAGGAAATCAGATTCACGCTTAATAAAAATGATAAGGCGCTGGATGTTTATGAAAACTGGAAGAAAGTTTTCAACGGCAAGTACGGAAACAATGTCCATGAAAATGATTTCACCGGCTACGGCAGAATACAAAACGAGCGCGCATGGGAAGGCTCCGGCATTCACGTCGAGCTGAATTACTTCTCAGGCAACGGAAGAACTGCAATGGATATAACTTATAGCAGGGATTAAAGGATTAATGTTCAAAAATTTTATAAATCGGATTTTAGATATAATCTTAGCAATTGATATGCCTTTCTTTAATTATCTGCACAAGAAGAAAGGGCATGATAAATTTTTTGCTTTAAAAGCTGCAGTTATTTTATTGAGCGGAGCCTTAATAATATATTTTCTGGCACTATTTATCTTTAGGAGGTAAAGAAAGTTCTCTTATATGTTCTCCCCCTTACCGAGCTTGTCCCGCACTTGATGCGGGAGGGGAGTTAGAGGGGGTTTAATGAAAGATATTAAAACTCTCCGCTATTCAACACATCATGTCAAGTAAAAAATCCTGAATTTCAAACTTTCTGCCTATTAGTACAAATAGGGAAGATTGCTTTTCGTTTTAAAATATTATTATTTAAATTGGTAGAGTTAATTATAAAACACCAACGTTCTCCTTATTAAGTAGGGGGGCAGGAGTTTGAATATTTTTTTTAAATTTACCTTTGTATTTTTCGTTTATTAAATTAGATAAATGGACAAACTTACAGAATTTGAAACTCAAATTTTAAATCTTCAGAATCACGCATCTTTTAAAAATTCATTCAATATAGAATATCATAATTTAATTGATGAAATTGAAGATTATTTGAAACATAGATTTAGTGAAGAGGATGCTAAAAATTTTTTAAAAAAAATAGAGTATTATGGAGCTTATGATCCAAACGAAACAAATGAATATTCTAAAGCAAGTCCTGAAGAAGAAAAATCTCAACTAAAGGGCTTTATAGAAACTTTGAATATTTGTTTGAATCAAATTAAAATACGAAAACAAAGAACTGAATATAAGAGCCAATCAAATAAAGAAATAATAAGTAAAGCGGAAAGTAATAAAGTTTTTTTAGTCTTTGGGCATGATGAAAAATTTAAACTAGAAGTTGAAAATTTTTTATATTCAGAGGATTTAAAGCCAATCGTTTTAGATCAACAAGCAAATAAGGGAAAAACTATAATTGAAAAATTAGAACATCATTCTAATGTTTCTTATGCAATAGTTTTGTTATCTCCTGATGATGCTACAAATGAAAAAGAAGTATATAGAGTTAGGCAAAACGTGATTTTCGAATTTGGATATTTTGTTTCTAAATTAACGAGAGAAAATATTTCAATAATAACAAAAAACAAACACGAAATGGAATTTTTTTCGGATATAGATGGAATATGTTATATTGAATATGAAAAGGATTGGAAGGAACAATTAAGGAAAGAATTTAAAGCAGCTAAAATTTTAATATATTAATTATTTACTTATGGAAAATTTTTCAATCAGTTATGATATAAAACTTACTTTTAAAATTAGTGATAAAAATAAAGAGTTAAAGTTCGAGCAGCTTAGAGCAAATGTATTAAAGTCTATTAATGATTATGTGAGAAATTTATTTTATTTTGATTTTGATGGATTTACATTTAGATCTAGAATTGAAAATGTTAAGATTGAATCTGTTAAAAGTTTTTTAACATTATATTTCATAAATTTAGAAAGAAGAGAAAATGTAAAAATAATTCTGAAGGATGTTAAAGAAAAAGAATCTTCTTATGATCTCAGTATTTTTTTTACAATTATGAGTACAATTACTAATTTCAATAATATTCAAAGATTTGTAGATTATATTGAAAATAATTTGCGGAATGTTTTTGAAACATCACTAAATAATGATACTACACTAGAGCAAAACTCACAGATATTAAATGAAAGTACTACCACAACCAACATCACCAATTCAAATGTTAATATGGAAAAAAATCCTAAAATGATTTATCTTGGAGTTATTTTATTTGTATGCTTATTTATAGCTAACTTTTTTGCTAATAAGTATTTTAATAAAGATAATGAAAATCTATCTGTTCAAGAAATCGAAAAAATCATTGATAAGAAAATAGATTATTATGATACTATGAAGAATTTAAATCAAGGAATAATTGATTTGAATAAAAGAATTGATTCAATAGAAAAAAATTCCAATACTAAAACTACAAAGTAATTTCTATCCTCCTTACCAATAGGTAGGATTTTCATTTTACTCAAAAAGAATTTGATTATATATGTTGAGGGATGAAGTAGTGAATCAACTTGACATAATAACCCGACCAAAATCCGACTTATTTCAATTTTTAAATAGGGAGAAAGTTAAAAAGTTAGTTTTTGCTCGTAATTCGTAATTTGGAATTCGTAATTGAATCAAGATTTCGTCAAAAATTCATCAAAATTTAAAATATTTCTAAATAAATAAATAAAAATGACAGCACTCACCCCGGCTGTAATATTAGCCATAGGAAATCTTTTTATTCCTGCGCTCATATTCCTGGTTATAATTTATTACATTGTAAGGTACACATTACTCCTTTCTTATAGGATGAAAAATCGCGATAATTTGCTTCAGAGCAGGAGCGAAATGCCTTTCGCGAAGTTCATTAAGTGGGGAGATTTAATTTCAGGTGTGATTGGTCTGCTTGCCGTTATTTATTTTATCCGGAAATTTTATTTGTAGGTGAATAAAAACCCGACGTTTTACAATTAATAATTAGTAATTAACAATTAACAGATAAACATCCCGCTAAAGACGGGACTGAGCTTGGCTCAGAAATGTGACTTTTTTGTGACTATCTGTGAAATCATAATAATCATAAATATCAGTGTTCAAGAATCCGACTATTTTCCGACGTTAAACAGAAACGTTCCAACGCTGGAGCGTAGGAACGAGGGGTAAGGTTTAATTCGTAATTCGTAATTTAAACTCATAATTGAATAGAACTACATACGTTCCGGTGCGCTGATACCAATTATATCAAAACCGTTCTTTAGAATCTGTTTGGCAGCAAGACAAATCTTGAGACGGGCAATTGAAAGCTCGCGGTTCTCTGCATCAAGTACACGGTTATTATGATAAAATTTATGAAAGCGCTCTGCTACAACATTCAGATATGTAATAATCTTATGAGGTTCGTATGAAGCAGCACTTGAAGTAACTTCTTCAGGAAATTTAGCCAGTATTTTAAGCAATCCAAGCTCTTCTTCTGACTTAATCAGGTCAGTATTGAACTCAGCTTCTGACTTAAAGTCAAAGCCCGGGAAGTTATCCTCGGCATTTCGAAGTATGCCGCAAATCCGCGCATGAGCGTATTGAAGATAGTAAACGGGGTTCTTATCCGAGTGCTCTTTGGCAAGCTCGATGTCAAAATCAAGGTGCGTATTAACAGCCCGCATAACAAAGAAGAACTGCACTGCATCGGCGCCGACTTCGTCAATAAGTCCGTCAAGAGGGTAGGCTTTATCGCTTCTTTTGCTCATTTTTACACTTTCCGTGCCTTCCTTGAAGGTAACCATCTGGTGTATAATGACCTTAATTTTGGATGTATCATAGCCAAGCGACTGGACTCCATAAAGCACCTCTTTGTATGTATCGCCGTGATCCGAGCCGAAAATATCGATTATCAGGTCATATCCGCGGTTGATTTTCTGAACATGGTAAGCCATATCTGGTAGTCGGTAAGTCGGTTCGCCCGTGCTTTTGCGGATGACTTTGTCCTTATCAAAACCTGCTTTTTCATCCATTTTCAGCCATAATGCGCCGTCTTTTTCGTAAGCCATTCCCTTGCGAATGAACTCATCAATAACCTGATTGATAAGCCCGTCTGTATAAAGCTGGGACTCATTTGAAAAGACATCATGATGGATTCCGAGCTTGTTTAAAGTCTGTCTAATGCCCTTAAAATTGTAGTTTTCGCCCGCTTTTCTGAAGAAAGCGAGGTCAGTTGAGTTCTTGAGCGAGTCCTTGCGTTCATCATAAATGAGCTGAGCGATTTGCTTGATATAATCGCCGACATATCCGTCTTCAGGGAAAGGGTAATTCGGGTCAATAATCTGCATATATCGTGCATAAACAGACTTTCCGAGGTTCTCCATCTGGTTTCCTGCATCGTTATAATAGTACTCGCGGGTAACATCGTAACCGACAGCTTCAAGCAGATTTGCAATGGCTTTTCCGAGGCAAACCTGGCGCCCGTGACCTAAATGAAGCGGTCCTGTAGGATTTGCTGAAACCCATTCAAGATTGGCTCTTTTGCCTATAAATTCATCTGATTTGCCGTATTTATCAGCAGCAGTTAATATGTTCAGGAGCTCGGCTACGTAGTAGCTATCCGCTATAAAGAAGTTGATAAATCCGGGTCCGGCAAGCTCAATTTTGGAAATGATATTGTGGTTGTATTCAAGGTTATCTACGATGTTCTGGGCAATATCACGAGGCTTTTGCTTTAGCTCCTTTGCAAGCGGCAGGGCAAGGTTAGTTGTAACATCGCCGTGCTTTTCGTCCTTTGGAGTATCAAGCTGAATGTTTTGCTCAGCTATTCCAAGCTTCTTAAGCGAGTTATTTAGTATCGATTGTAAGTATGTTTTAATCACAGATTTTGAGTAATGTTTAGTACTTTAATATGCTTTATTGTATAATGCTTAGCTGTTAATTGATAATTGTTAAATGTAAATTGATTACTTTATCCACCCTTGTTCTTTATACCAGTCAATTGTCTTTTTGAACGCTGATTCAAGCGTGTACTTGGGTTTAAAGCCAAGCTCTTTCTCAATCTTATCCGTTGAACATACCCAGCGAACCTGAGTAATGTCTCGGCATTTCTCGAGATTCAGAGTTGCCGGCTTGCTGGAGAATCCTGCAAAGAACTGAGCAAAGGCACCGACTGTATAAACAATAAAGTGAGGCAATGACAGTTTGAACGCCTTCTTGCCGAGGAGCTTTCCGGTGATTTCACCGATTTGTTTCCAATTATAGGCTTCTGCAAATCCGGTGAAGTACTTCTGACCGTTAGCCTCATCTTTTTCTCCTGCGAGGATGATGCCGTCGACTAAGTCTTCTACATAGACAAGAGTAAGGTATTTTTCTTTGAGTCCGATAACGCTGTTAAGTCCTTTGGCAAATGTCTGGAAATAAACAAAGACCTCTGTATCACGAGGACCAAAAACTGCGGGCGGACGCACAATAGTTACGTTCATTTTATCTTTGTACTTCATTACTTCAAGCTCGGCATCACGTTTTGTAACACCGTAAGTTGTAATAGGATGATAAGGGGTTTCTTCGGTGATGGGCTTATCGTCTAAATTGGGTCCAACTGCAGCTAATGAAGAAACGTGTATAAACTTCTTTATATTAGGATTAACTTTGTATGTGATTTCTATAAGGTTCTTCGTTGCTAACTGGTTGCCTTTGATGAATCCTGCTTTATCTTTGGATTTCACAACTCCTGCAACGTGGAATACGTAATCCATTTCAGCGATAGTTTTTTCAAGGACTTCATTGGAGAATAAATCACCATCGACGTATTTGATATCCTTGCCATCGAGCCATTTTGTGGATGACGTTGAGCGTTTGAGGCAATATACTTCGTATCCTTTTGCTAAGAGCTTATCGGCTAAGTGGCTTCCCACGAATCCTGTAGCTCCTGTTATAAATGCTTTCAAATGTTAAACTGTTATTAAATTTTAACATAGAAGTTATACAGAATTATTAGTATTTTCTATTTTAAAATATTTACCCTAAAACGTAAAAAACAACAGAATTCAATGGATTTATTTCAAAAATGTTATAATTTCACACGCGCAGACGAAGTAAAGGCAAGCGGAATGTATCCGTATTTCAGAGCAATCGAAGAAAACGAAGGACCGGTAGTGCAGATTGAGGGAAGAAAAATAATTATGGCGGGCTCCAATAATTATCTAGGGCTCACCGCTCATCCTAAAGTTAAAGAAGCAGCATTAGAGGCAATCAGAAAATATGGAACTGGCTGTTCGGGTTCTCGCTATCTTACAGGGACATTGGATTTACACATAAATCTTGAGAAGAAATTTGCTGAGTTCTTCGGAAAAGAAGACTGTTTGCTTTTTTCAACAGGATATCAGACAGCACAGGGAATTATACCAACGCTCGTATCAAAGGGTGATTACACAATTGCAGATAAAGATGACCACGCTTGTATCGTTGCCGCGAATATGATGGCTAAGGGAGGCTTTGCTGAGTTTAAACGATATCAGCATAACGATATGGCTGACCTTGAGAAAGTGCTCTCCAGAATTCCTATAGATGCAGCCAAGTTAGTTACCACTGACGGTGTGTTTTCAACCACTGGAGAAATTGTTGATCTTCCAAAGCTTGTAGAGCTATGTAAAAAGTATAACGCAAGGATTTTAGTCGACGATGCACACTCAACCGGAGTTATCGGTAAAGGCGGAAGAGGAACTGCATCTAAGTTCGGACTTGATAACGAAGTTGATATGATAATGGGTACATTCTCAAAAACATTTGCATCACTCGGCGGATTTGTAGCAGGGGAAAGAGCTGTTATAAATTATATAAAACATCATTCACCTGCATTGATTTTCTCAGCTTCGCCTACACCTGCATCGGTTGCAGCGGCAAGCGCAGCATTAGATATTTTATTAGCAGAGCCTGAAAGAATAGATAACCTTATTGCCAATGCAGCTAAGATGAGAGACGGATTTAAAGCAATGGGCTTTAATGTTATTGAAAGCGAAACAGCAATTGTACCGGTTGTTCTTGGACAAGATGATATTACATTTATGTTCTGGAGAAAATTATTTGATGCCGGTGTTTTTGTGAATGCATTCATTTCTCCGGGTGTTCCTGTAGGAATGGCAATGCTCAGAACATCGTTTATGGCTTCACATAAAGACGAACATCTGAACAGAATACTTGAGATATTCGGTGATATCGGAAAAGAATTAGGTGTAATTAAGTAAATCACGGATTGCTCTGATTTGAAATGATTTATATGATTTAAGACTTTGAAACACAATTCTTTGAAATAATATTAATGCCAATGCAGTAATTTGTATTGGCATTTTTTGTAATCAATAATTCACTCTTCATTCTGCTTCCCAACGTCCTCGTTGGGAAGCCTGTAATTTACATTCCCAACGAGGACGTTGGGAATGAGATGAAATATTATGATAATTCGTAAAGCCACATTAGAAGATTTCCCACAAATAGATGCATTCGATGTTTTTGCACTTGATAGAAAAGCCGAAATTAACCGAGGTGAAATATTAGTAGCAATTATTGATGATAAAATTGCCGGGTACATTACACATAATAAAAATTTTTATGGTGGTGCTTTCGTGCAGTTTGTATGTGTGAATGATTGCTTTAAAAAAATGGGAGTAGCAAAAGCTTTATTCGCTGAAGTTGAAAAGCTTTATAAAGAAGCCGGGAATAAAATAATATTCTCTTCCACAGAGGATGACAATGAAATCATGCTTGGATTTTTTGAGAGAAACAACTGGAAGAGGTCAGGAATAATTTACAATATTCAGAAACAAGCTGAGATTGTTTTTATAAAACGATTGATTGATTCAGATGAAGAGTTTCAGTATTATCCTCAATTATATAAATAAATTAACTTATAAATATAAACATGCTTAAACTAATTCCAATTTTACTTTTATCTCTAATACTAACTTCCTGCTCTAAGGAAGATAAACCAAAAACAGATTCTACTTCTAATACGAATACAACACAAAATTCTCCCAATGCTAATGATTTAAGCGGAGAGAATATGACAAAGGAAGAAATATTCAGTTCGACTTTAGTGCAGGATATTGCAGGAGATGAAAATGAAGACCTTGAAATTTATCTGGAAGAAGTAGTTTATCCTATGGTATCTAAGTCAAATAAAGTATCATTAGAAAAAATATCCGGTTCGCTTTATTTGCTAACTTACGATGACAACGGAACTATGAAGAACTTAATGATACAGGAGTATTACTCGCCGGCAAAAGATGAAATGGTATTCGATAAAGTTGATACTCCGATAAATGCAGTAAAGCAATTCGTTAAATAAAACACATGAAAGCTTTACTTAGAATAATAATTTTATTGTTTGCAATTTCTGTACAGGCTCAGGAAATTAAAGAACCTAAATGGTTTCATTTAGAAGGTGTAAATAATCCTGAGTATAGAGTTTATCTAAATGAAACTAATATTGAGTACATACCCGGGGTTACAATTATAGCAGATTTAAAATATGGTTTTTTTTCTGATTCATTGGTAAGCTATTCAATCAATAAAGTGAAATTTTTAGTCCCTGAAAGTACTTTCCAAATGCTTTCCAATCATAGTTATTACATTAGTAAGGATGGTGTACAGACTGAACATGTTGCAGAGCATGTTAATCCTCCATCTCATCCTTTAATTCCCGGTTCTGAAATGAGTGTCATTTATCAGGGAGTTTACATACAAGCTGTTACAATTGGTCCAACAAATAAATGAAGACTTACGAGTTTTATATGCAAAAGTAAACTAGAACAAATAATTTCAAGATTGGTATTTCAAATTAAAGATGCGTGAATTAAATTTACGCATCTTTTTTATTTTACTCAAAAAATGTCTCATATTAATTTTGGTAGTTTTTCAAAAAGCAGAATTGAAGCATTCAGCGATGGAGTGTTTGCAATTATTGTAACTCTACTTGTGCTTGAAATAAAAATTCCACATCTGCACGAAGTAAACAATAAAGAATTTTTGCATTCTATGATTGAGCTGATTCCAAAAATTCTTGCATGGATGAACAGCTTTTTAGTTGTCTGTGTTATCTGGATGAATCATCACAGGTTGATGGAAATGTTCAAGCGGATTGATGTTGGTCTTTTCTGGTTCAATAATTTTCTTCTGATGTCGACTTCTCTAATACCATTCCCAACTGCCTTACTTGGAGAGTATATAAATTTAGAATATGCTGTGTTTTTTTACGGAGCATGTTCTTTGCTTATGGCAATAAGTTTTATTGTAATTAGATTATATGTTACTAAAAGACCTGAGCTTTTGAAAGAAGATGTGGATTTGAAGGCTTTTAAAAGAGGAACTATAGATACGTTCAGATATGGATTTATGCTATATCTTGCAGGAGCTATAGTAAGTCTGTTTAATCCGTGGATAGCGTTTGCGATTTATTTCTTTATTCCGATATATTTTATTTTCCCCCGAGCTACGGTGGGAAAATAAAAAAGCCTTTACACTCAGGAAATGTAAAGGCTTTTATAAATCTGATTGTAAAAATGAATTATACTTCAGATAAAGCAGGGGAGTTTGTTTTGTGTCCCCAAACAGCATCCTGCAATCCCCAATAGAAATTATATTCGCTTGCAGTAACCTTATTTACTTTTTTAGTATTAGTGCCTTCATCAGTATGCAAATAAATAATATCACCTTTTTTCACTTTAACAGATTCAAATTTGTAATTTTTTTGTGATCTGTAAACTGTCTCATCGCCTGTAGCATTTTTTATGTGAACTTTGTATTCACTTAGATTGCAGTCTTTTACAACTTTAATACAAAGATTTTCTTTGAACAGATAACCTTTATCGTTTAGTGCAGTTATTTCTAATTTCATAATATAGTTAGATTAGATTTTTTATTTTATATGGATGCAGGAGGATGTCAATTTCCGGATTTACTTCCACCAATTGCTGCATGCACCGGAATGATTGATTATTTATAAGATAACAAAACGAACCATTAATGTATATGGGAAAAAAAGCGGATAAGTATTGGCTTTTAAAAATCCAAACTAAGCCTAAGTATTAGTACTTATTATTGATTTATTTATGTTTACATTGAAATTGAGTCTATTGTTTTACCCATTCTAATTCTCACAAGTTTTCTTTCCTTCGATTTCCCATCAGGATGCAGACTAAAAATAGATTGTCAAAATAATTTTTTTTATTAAGGATGTAACAATGCTTATGAAAGAAAAAAATGTTTTTGCCAGGTTTAACAATGTATCAATTTCAAAAAAATTGTATCTTGTTGTCGGTGTTTTGCTCGGAATTGTAACACTCGAGTTGTTTACTATATGGTTTACAATTAACACAATATCTTCAATACGCTCATTTGTTGTGGCTGAAAGTTCGTGGTCTAAGTCACAGAAAGATGCAAGATACCAGCTGCTAAGATATACCCGCACAAAAGACGAAGCAGATTATATTGCTTTTGAAAAATTCATATCTATTCCGCTTGGGTTTCGAATTTCCTTAATTGAGCTTCAGAAAACTAATCCGGATAAAAAGATTATTCGGGAAGGATTTTTGAAGGGAAACGTCCATCCGGATGATATAGACGATATGATAACTCTTATTACCAGATTTCGAAATGTTTCCTATATGAAAAATGCGGTATCAATCTGGATTGAAGCTGATTCTCATATCGGAAATTTTATATCTATTGGAAAAAGTATTCATGACGAAATAAATTCGCCTGTGCCATCTAAGGAAAAATTAACCGAATTGGTAAATACAGTTGACCCTATCAACCAAAGACTTACAATCTTAGATTCTGAGTTCACACAAACTCTTGGGCAAGGTTCACGACAACTGGGGAATCTTATTTTGACAATATTGTTTTTAGTAATTTTATCAATGGAACTGATTGGTCTTGGGCTAGCTATTGTTGTGAGTAAAGGAATCATAAAAGGATTGCGTGAAATTAACAAAGCTGCCAACGATATAAAACGTGGTAATTTAACGAAGCGTGTAAATGTATTCTCTAAAGATGAAATTGGTTTAGCCTCAGTCTCAATAAATGAAATGACTGAACAGCTAATAAAATCTAACATTGAGCTTTTACAATCTAAAGAAGATTTTGAAAGTTTGGCAAACAAACTTCAAATGCAGAATAAGCAGCTTATTGAGTTTGCTCACATTACATCGCATAATCTGCGCGCGCCTACAAGTAATCTTTTTTCTCTATTACACTTATATAAAAAATCTGACACGGTAGAGGAACAAGAAGAACTTATTGAACGCTTTGAAAAAGTAATTAATCATCTTTCAGATACTCTTAACGATTTGATGGCAGCAATCCGTATAAAGGAAGAAGGCTGTAAACAAACTGAAGTTATAAACGTCGAAAATGTTACAATTAAATCAATTGAAATTTTGAGCGGGCAAATTATTGAAACAGGAGCTTCAATCAATTACAATTTTTCTGCTGTAAGTGAAATATTGTATAACAAAAATTATATGGAAAGTATAATTTTGAACCTGCTTCATAATGCGATAAAATACAGAAGTCCTGATAGAAAACCTGTTATTCAAATTCACTCAGAGGTTGAAGACGGAAAATTTGTTCTTTATGTTGTAGATAACGGATTAGGAATTGACTTAGTCAGGCACGGAGCTAAATTATTCGGACTTCGTAAAGTATTTCACAGAAATAAAGACGCAAAAGGTATTGGTTTGTTTATTACTAAAACACAGGTAGAAGCAATGGGTGGAAAAATATCCTGCAAAAGCGAAGTAGGCAAAGGTTCTGTATTTATTGTAAATTTTAATTCTGAGCTATGACAAATCCAATTGTAGTATGTCTGATTGATGATGACACTATTTACCAGTTTTATATGAAAAAAATCATATATGCGCTTCACAAAATAAACAAAGTACTTTCATTTGGAGATGGCGAAGAGGCAGCTGAATTTATGGAATCGAACATATCGAATAGCTCAGAGCTTCCGAATATAATTTTTCTTGATATTAACATGCCAATAATGGACGGCTGGGAGTTTTTGGATGAATATGCCAAACTCAAACCGAAAATTGACAAGAATATTACATTATATATGCTCTCCTCATCTAATGATGAAAAGGATATTGAACGTGCTAAAAAAATTAATGACGTATCAGATTTTCTGGTAAAACCTATAAGACCTGCCCAGCTTGAGGAAATTATAAAAGTATTAAAATTAGAAGGAAATGAGTCTAATTAACCAATAATAATCAGCAGTTAACCGTCATAAGACCTTATTTCTTTGTTAGAAAACAATTTTACAGATGAGAAATATCAGTCATTTATTAATCTGTTCGTACTGCTAAAGTACTAAGTAAAATTACTGATTTAGTATTTGTATTAATATAATAAAAACGTATATTCCTCTAGATTTCTTTTATACCCTTCAAACTTAATTCCTTTTTCGAAACCACTTCGAAAATTTCTTATCAACAAAAATTAAACATAAATTCTCTGAAGGAGAAAAATCATTATGAGTAAAATTATTATTGCAATGTTATTTGCATTTATTGTAATTCCGTTTTCCGCTAATGCTCAGGAAATCAGTTCAGAAGTTCATAAGACTCATCAAACTGAAATCAAAAAAAGTGAAGCTCCTGTAAAGCTGCAGGAGTTAAAATCAAAACTGATTGACCAATACGGTGTAGACGGCTTCAGATTCGTAAAATCAAATGATGCAACAACAAAGACTCAAAAAACTTTGACTGCACATGAGTTATCGGAAACTTCCGGTCTTGATGAATATACAATCATAATTATTCTGGCAGTTATTGGTGCTATTGCAGTTATATTACTGGTTTTCAGATGAGATTATAATACTTCCCAATCTATAAATTCAGATTGGGAAGTAAGTAGTTCAATAGGAAATTATGCCCTATTTATTGGGTATAAATCTCGCCTGAAAAAATCTTAAATACTTCGGCTCATAAATCATTTTTAATCCTTTAATCGCTTTCCTTCTGTTATAAACTTCAGCAATGGATTCATACGTTACATCTAAATGCGCCTGAGTATATACTCTGCGAGGGAAAGTCAATCTTACTAATTCAAGTTTCGGATATTTATGTTCACCTGTTTTTGCATCACGGCCGGCAGAAACAATACCTCGCTCCATACTTCTGACACCTGAATCTAAATAAATCTCCGAGCAAAGTGTTTGAGCAGGGAATTGATCCTGCGGTACATGCGGTAAGAACTTTCTTGCGTTTAGAAAAACAGCATGTCCTCCGATTGGTGTTACAATAGGTATTTTTGCTTTCAACAATAAATTACCGAAATATTCTATTTGCCCGATTCGTGAATGTAGGTAATCAAAGTTTACCATTTCTTCTATTCCGCGGGCCATAGCTTCCAGGTCTCTTCCGGCTAAACCACCGTAAGTGTGCAAACCTTCATAGACTACAACTAGATTTCTTCCTTCTTCAAAGACCTTTTTGTTTCTCGTAGCTAAAAAGCCTCCAATGTTTACTAATAAATCCTTCTTTGCACTGACCCATATTCCTTCGAAGTGTGAGCACATCTCTTTCAGAATTTCCGCAATGGTTTTCTTCTCGTAGCCTTTCTCACGCATTTTAATGAAGTAACAATTTTCGACGGCTCTTGTTGCATCAAGCCATATCTTTACTCCGTAGCTGTCGCATAATGCTTTTACATCGCGGATGTTTTTCATAGATATCGGCTGACCGCCTGCCATATTTACTGGTCCGGCAACTGATACATACGGAATTTTCTTAGGTCCGACTTCTTTTATTAAATTCTCTAATTTATTAAGGTCTATGTTTCCTTTGAACGGGCTTTTATCATCCGGGTTGTGCGCTTCATCGCATATAACATCTACGAACGTTCCTCCGGCTAATTCCTGATGAAGACGGGTAGTTGTGAAATACATATTACCGGGAATGTAGTCGCCTTTCTTTATTAAGATTTGTGATACAAGATGCTCAGCGCCTCTGCCCTGGTGAGTAGGTATAAGGTATTTGAATCCATAGTATTTTCTTACATTATCTTCTAAGTAGTAATAGTTTTTGCTTCCTGCGTATGCTTCATCACCAAGCATCATACCTGCCCATTGATAATCACTCATAGCGTTTGTTCCGCTGTCTGTTAATAGGTCAATGTATACATCCTTAGATTTCAAAAGAAAAGTATTATAGCCGGCATCTTTGATAGCCTTTTCTCTATCTTTTCTGGAAGTCATTATTAACGGTTCGATCATTTTGATCTTGTAGGGTTCAGCCCATGATCTTTTAGTAATTTTCATTAGTAAGTTTTAGTTGAATGAATTATTTCTATATACAAAATTCACAAATTCTATCATGAACTAATATGATGCATCATATTGGATTTGAAAAAATTTATCTCTATATTTGTATAGTTCTTTATATAATATTTACGGTTCCTAATTAAGGAATAATAGGGAATCCGGTGCGAATCCGGAACTGTCCCCGCAACTGTAAAGAAGAAAATCAGACTACTAAGCCACTATTGCATTAGCAATCGGGAAGGCGGTTTGAAAATTGCTTCTAAGTCAGGAGACCTGCCGCAAGTATTACCAAAGTCATCGTGGGAAATGACAAAGGCAAAATGAGTTTACGGAAGTCCCGTTTTCTTTATTTATGTTTTTCTATCCTGCGTGATTTATAAATAAAGGAAACGGGATTTTTTTCTTATACTCATATTGAAAATACTTTTACTGGTCATATCACTCTTCTTTTTCAATTTTGCTTTTGCTCAAAAGCAGGATTCGTCTATTTACTCAACTGACGAAATAGAAGTAAACTCATTCTTCAGTGAAGGTACTGTCTTCACATCTCCGTCAAATATTTCAGTCCTCAATAAAAAATCTATCACAAACCGAAACGGCAATAACCTCTCTGATATCTTAAAAAGTGTTTCAGGAGTTTATATGAAATCTTACGGGAGCCAATCTGATTTGCAGACAATTTCAATAAACGGTCTGGGCGCAGAACATACAGTTATTTTATTGAACGGTTCGAAATTGAATTCACTTCAGAACGGTCAAATTGATTTATCACTTATTCCAACTGAGAATGTAAAACGTATAGAAGTAATGAATAACGGCTACAGCTCAATGTTTGGCTCGGAAGCAATTGGAGGAGTTGTAAATATTATTACGGATGACTTATTGAATGAAAACAAATTAAGCACCGGATTAAGTACAGAATTCGGCTCTTACAATAAAAGAAAATTCTCTTTGAGGCTTTCAAATAATTTTTATAAGTTCAAATATGATTTTCTAATTTCCGATGAGAAGTCAGATAACGATTATAAATTTTATTTTGATAACGGAGTTGATAAAGAGCTAAGAAATAAGTTAAACTCTGCTTATAAAATTTCTAATTATTCGTTTAGTTCACAATATAATTTCTCAAATAGCTTTAACTTAAATTATCATACACAGTTTGTAAATGCAGATAGAGAAATAGCGGGAATTGAAACAGGAAATAAACCGCCCGATACAAAGCAGATTGATAAGAACTGGAATAATATTCTTAAGCTGAATTACTCTAAAAAGAACTTGAATGTTTACTCTGATTTTAATTTTCAGAATAACCTTCAGAATTATAATACTTTTCCGGTCCTTAAAAGTTATTATAAGAATATTTTACTTGCCAATACAAACCGTGTTGAGATTACCCAGAACAATAATTCATACACATTCGGAAGTGAGATAAAGTATAGCACTTTATGCAGCAATGATATAAAAGAAGATGTTGATAGAAAACATTGTTCATTATTCAGTTCGACTAGGATTGGTTTAAAAAATCTTATTGTTTATCCTTCTTTGCGTTATGATTATATAACTGATATAAAAAAGGGTGCAGTGACATATCAATTGGGATTAAATTATCAGCCCTTCAATAAAATCGATTTTCATATTCGGGGAAACGTCAGCAGAAATTTTGGAGTGCCGACATTCAACGGATTATACTGGAAGACAGGAGGAAATCCAAATTTAAAACCTGAATACTCTCAAAATTATGAAGGAGGTTTTATTTTTTCAGGAAGTTCATTCATTAACTACACCTTAAACTTCTCTTACCTGAATATAACCGCCGAAGATAGAATTGTATGGCTGCCCGGAAGAAATTTTATATGGAGTCCTAAAAATATTGGAACAAGCAAATCGCAGATAGTAATTGCATCGGCAAAATTCTCATACTCATTTACTGATAATATTTATATCAAGACAGATATATCTTATACAAATAATAACTCAAAAAAAACAAATGAGGATTTCATAGGAGATCCTTCAATAAATAAACAAATTCTTTATACACCTGATGAACAAATCCAGTCAAATTTAGAATTGAGTTTTGGATTTGCCGGTATAAATCTTTTTCATTCATATATCGGAAAAAGATATTCCGATACTGAAAATCTTAACCTGATGGGACCTGTAAATATTCTGGACGGTAATATTTTTGTTGATTATAAAATATCACAGTATACAGCATCTTTTAAATTTGAAGTAAACAACGTTACTAATTCTGATTATCAGATAATAGCAGGTTATCCTGCTCCTTTACGCAATTATAATTTCAAAATTAATCTTAATTACACCTTATAATCATTATGAAAAAAATTCTACTGTTAATCATCTCTTTTTTCATTTTAGCAATATCAAATTGTTATTCTCAAAATACTAAAGCATACATATTAAGTGAAGGAGGCGGCGCTCCTGGCTCAGGAAAATTATCTGCGTATACTTATAGCGGAAATAGTTTTTCTGCAAGTATAACCAGTCCGGGAAATCTGGGTTTGTATCCGGACGGATTAGCAAAATATAACTCAAATTTATTTGTATGCGAGCAAGGCGGTTTCGGCGGGCAGGGAAAAATTTACAGAATGGACAGTACGGGTACTATATTAAATTCACAGTCGTTCGGTACGAATCCATATTCGATTGCCATAGCAAATAATAAAGTATACGCTACTAACGGACCCGCAAGTAAAGTAACTGTTCTGAATATTTCAACTTTAAGCACTATTAAGGAAGTAACAGTAGGGGCTTATCCACAAGAGATTTTAGGATACCAAAATAAAGTTTTGGTTTGTAATACCAGTGCTTTTGGCGGGGCGCAGGATTCAAGCATGTCAGTAATAAATGCATTAACTGATTCAGTCATAGCTCGAATATATTTTGCAACAGAGCCAACTTCCTTAGCAATTTCTAATGACGGAAAAATACTAGTCGGCTGCATAGGCTTTGACGGAAAGATTTACAAGATTGATCCTTCAACGCTGCAGATTATCGATACATATTCCATAGCAGGAGGCTTTGATAAAGATATAGCAGTTGATAAAAATTCTGATAATATATACTTCATTGATTATGCAAACAATATTTCCTGCCTGAACTTAGTAACACGTCAGTTAAGCACGTTTATAACTAATAGTTCACCGGCATCATCATTTTTTTATGGGTATAATTATGATTATACAAACAACAAACATTTTGTACTGGACGCTAAAAACTTTATTGTATCAGGCAGTTTATATATTTACGGTCCGGCGGGAAATTTGCAGCAGACATTTGCTGCAGGAGTAGCGCCGCGCAGAGTTATCTTTGATGTAACATCTACAGTAGATGTAAAATACATTTCAGAAGTTGTGAAAGGATATGAGCTAAAACAGAATTATCCTAATCCGTTTAATCCGTCTACTACTATCAGATTTTCTATTCTTAAAAATGACTTTGTAAGCTTGAAGGTCTTTACCAGCACGGACATCCCCTCCCGTGAGAATGTATTCGCAATTTCAAAAGGATATGATATAATAACGAACATGATGATACGACTTGACAAGTATATGGCCGATTCCGGCCGCTGGACCCGCAGCGACGCCCGGGAGCTGATTCGCAGCGGGCGGGTGCTGCTCCTTGGCGTGCCCTGTACCGCGCCGGATACCCGCATCGACCCGGCGGCGCAGGCGGTTTCTGTGGACGGGGAGGAGCTGCGCCACGGG
>JBHEKU010000316.1:0-2510 GCA_041859205.1 Ignavibacteria bacterium
GTTAATTAATGTGGCAACTTCCTGTCCGTTTAAGCTATAAACTTTCAACATTACATTAGATGCTTGTGGTAAGCTGAATCTGATTGTTGTTGATGGGTTGAACGGATTTGGATAATTTTGCTCTAAGCTGTATTTATCAGCGATGTTTGAAATATTATTTACGCCGATAGTTGATGGAGTGTATGCAACTCTCCAGTATACAGGTTTTGCATCTGTTAAAGGATTTGCTAAGTTTACGTTTGAACCAGGAATAATATCTTTTTGTACTAGCATGTTTACATAGCCTGTACCACCTGATACATCATTTGTAATAGAAATGTTTGCATATCTGTAGTCAAATCTTGGTGAAGTTGAGTTTACTAATTTAGGTCTTTTCCAAGAAGCACCGCCGTTACCTGAAGCTGTTAAATAGATATCACCCATTGAGGTTGTATCTGTGCTTCCTGTTGCTGTGCTGGCTACCATCATTGAAACAAATAAATTATTTCCGTCTGCAGATTTACCAATAGATGGTCTGCAAAGTGGTGCTAATACATCGTTTGTTCCTAGATAAGGAGCGAAAGGTACATTATTGCTATCTGCAATAACTATGCTTACTCCGCCGTTTATTGCAGGGCTCCAGAATCTGATTTTGCTAGGAGCTCCAGGGAAGAAAGAACCTGATTCTGTTTGTTTTACAGTTTCAAAAGCAACGCAAGGGCTGTTTCCTTTGTAAACCATAGAAATACCTCTTAAGCAGCCTAATGAGTCTGTTGTAAAGTTTGCATCAAAGATCTTGGTTGGTGTGTTGTATGTGCTTCCACCATCTGTAGACTCCATGAAATAAACGTCACCTGTTTGACCTGCAAATCTTACATCGTCAATTACGTAAGCAACACCGATGTTACCGTTAGCACCTCTGGCGATAGCATAACATTCAGCAGGGCTTGCGTCTAAATTTGTATAACCGATAAATGCGCTTGAAGTAATAGATGTAGATGCATTTTTGAAAGATGCATCAGCACCGCTTGTAGATGCTAAGAATGCGAATTTATTTGTTTGTGAAATGTTTGTTGTAGCAACAACTCTTGGCCAAATGTAAGCATTAGCATCACCGCCTGGATCTAAATTAGTGAAAGATCCTAAGCCTGGGAATACGTCAACATAGAACTGTGTTCTTACGTTTGTTGATGCACCTGCATTAGTATGTGTACCGATTAAAGCAACACCTGAGCTTAAACCTGTGATTGTACCGAAACCGGCTCTGCCTGCTGCAGGTACGTTTCCGATTAAGCTCCATGTTACACCTTTATCTGAACTGAAGAAATACTGGATAGTTCTGTCGCTCCATCCTGATTCTTCTGCTGAGAAAGTGTAGCAAGCATGAATGTTGTTTGCATTTGTTGGGTCCTGCCAGATTTGAACAGGTGAACCATTTGATTCTAAATCATAATAGTTTCTTAAAGTACTCATTGAAACTTCTGTTACAGAGCCGGTCCACCAATCGGTTTGTGCGCTTACTGTACTTGCGACTTTATAGTCCGGTACAAGACCGTTATTTACAGCTGTGAAATGCTCGCCGTGTTTAACAATTTTGTATTGAACTCTTGAAAATCTGTCAATTTGTTCCTTGGTGTAGATTGAGTTTCCGAATGAAACATTTCCCACCAAAAATACGAATAAAGAAAGAAGGAATAATCTTCTTAACATTTTATCTCCTTTTTGATTTTTATTTACTAACAATTGTTACGAATATACTATGAGGGGCTTATTATGTCAATGTAAATTTTGTTGTTAAAGAATCTTTAAATTTCTGTAAATTTTCAGACATTTAAATCGCTTTATATTAACTACCTATGACATTTTAGCTAAATATTATTGATTATTTCATTAAAAGTCAACTTACATAAAAAGCACCATTTTTAATATCTAAATATTAATTTTTCAAGCCGGTTAATATTTGTAAAAATTTATAATTTTTGCAAATATTTCTTTTGCCATTTTTGTTGAACTTTCTTCTGTCTTTCCGGCTATATGATTTGTGAGGGTAGTGTTTTTGTAACTGAAGAACTCAGTATTTAGCGAGGGTTCGTTTTCGAATACATCTAAACATACATAACGCAGCTCTTCTCTTTTAAGTTTCTTTAATAATTCTTTTTCTTCTATAACACTGCCTCTGGATGTATTTACCAATATAGAATCTTCACTCATCCGGTCCAATTTTTCTCTGTCAAAGAAATGAAAATTCGTTTGGCTTAATGGAATATGCAGCGTAACTATATCACAATTTTTTAAAATATAATTCAGATTTTTAAATTCCACATTGGGGTATTTCTCAATTACTTTTTTATCAGTATCGTTAGCAAAAACTTTCATGCCGAAAGCCCGGCACAGCTTGCCTACATAACTACCAACATGCCCGTATCCGATGATTCCGATTTTTTTATTTAGCAGTTCATTCCGTTTATAATTATACTCAAGGAATTTTCCTTCGCGGACAAGTTTATCACTCAGCATAATATTTTTCATCG
>JBHEKU010000050.1:0-5089 GCA_041859205.1 Ignavibacteria bacterium
GACGGTCTCAGTTGGAGCAGAAGAAAACACAGTTACAAAGCGAATTGGATAGGGTCAATAGTGAACTAAGAGAAATAGAAAACCGAAGATAGTATTTATAAAAAACAAAAAGAATGATTTTTTTAGCATGAAACAATCAATATTTTCATTAGCGGATTGGATAACAGTTTTTGGAGCCTTCCTATTTGGAATATTCTGCTTTCTAAGTCTTAATTTTTATAGTCTTGGTGATACGTCAGAGAGTATTTTGAAGGCTGCTGGTATTGGGGCACTTCTGTTTGGATTAGCCTACGGAGCTAAGTTGTTGAAAAGAACGGATAGAAATTTTAAACCCTGTTTTATCGTTGAAATAATTTTGCTAATGTCACTACTTGGCGTGATGGCTTACTTTACGTATTGGCCATTTTCACACTGTTTTGTAGTTTGGGAGCGGAAGGAGGAAATAAAATCCAAGATTTCTGGCAATATTGAACAAGCAGAAAAAATGTTTGATAACTATGAAAAATATGCAAAAAATAGGGAAAGTCTTTATAAAAACAAATTGAATACTGCCGTAAGAAATATGAATACCAATCCGGGTAATTTGACAAAATATGGATTAGTTAGAAATAGTGTACCTCTAAATGCGCAGATTGAGACTAAAACAAAGTACCTCCATAATGATCTCTTTCCAAATGAGTATAAAAATACAGAAGATAGTGCCAAGAAATGGCTTAAAGATGCAAAAAACCATTCAGAAAGCTGGTTTTTTACAAACATTGTTGGAGATGTCAACAATCTTCAGAAAATGTCTGAAGGATGGCTGGAGTATCTAACAAAACTTTCACATAAAAGGGAATATGGTGAGGAGGCAACTGATTTTAGTTACTCTTTTTCTTTTGTTGATGTAAAAAATAAGTTTACAGTGAAAGGAGATGTTCCATTACTTGCGATAGTGGTGGATATAGTGATTTTGTGCTTGTTGTTGTGTTCTTGGATAACAACTGATAGAAGTTCAAAATCCTCAATTTGTAAACCTCAAAAGAAAAGTAAAAATCAAGGGAAATATACTATTGATTACAATTCAAAAAGTAAATAAAATGGATGAATACATTAATCAATTCGATAATTTAAGTGCAGAACAAATAGTTGATTTAATAATAATTGGTCGTGGCATTTCATTTGATAATGTTCGGCGTGTTGCCGCAGAGAGATATCTTGACTTTGGTCATGAGAAACAAACAAAGGTAAAGCAATACTATGACGATAGAGATATAGCGACATATAATAAATGTCTATCTAATGAAGATTTGGAGCGTTATATTAAAATCTTCCCCGAAGGCAATTATGTTAATAAGGCAAAAGAAAGAATAAATGAGTTTCTATTAAGAAGAGAGAAAATAGATAAAATTATAAAAGATATAAATGGCTATACCCCCGGTGAAATTCTGGGCAGAGATGGAGGAGGCTCCGTGAAATTAAGCGATGAAGATTTAAATGATTTATGCAACGAAATAGGTATAGAAGCCTCCATCGTTAAAAATTATAAATCTCCTATTTTGAAATTTGATGATGTTCCTGAAAAAGAAAGTGATATCCCCAGTGACTTTACAGACGTTTTCTTTTGGGGAATACCATCTTCAGGCAAAACTTGTGCATTAGCTGCAATTTTGAATACTATGAAAAATGAATATACTGTGAAATCTCCTGAAATCAAACGCAAATTAGGTACAAAGTACCGAGATAGCTTAACTAATATATTTAAGACTAAATATAATGAAATTGGATATTTACCCGAGGTAGGTACTTCTATAGATAATACACAATATATGCCATTCCTATTAACCGAGAGGGGAGAAAATAAAATGCGTAAAATTTCTTTTTTCGAATTAAGTGGAGAGCTTTTTAAATATTTTTATGAAGTTAGCAATTATAGTAAATTGGACTTAGATGCAGATAAAAGAGAATTGATAAACTCTTCATTTGCAACACTTGAATTACTCTTGAAAAGTAATAATCAAAAAATTCATTTCTTTTTTATTGATTACAATCAAGAAACAAAGCATTCAGTTGATGAGGTAGGACTAACACAAAGTAATTATTTAGAAGCTGCTAAATCTTATTTTGAGGATAATGACAAAATATTGCAAAAGAAAACAGATGCAATTTATGTTGTTATTACAAAATCGGATGAACTAACTAATAATAAAAATGATAATCCCGAAAAATTTTTAAAAGATAATTTTGGTTCTTTCATAGATGTTCTGGAACATCAGTGCAAAGATAATTCTATCAAATTCAAAATAAAATTATTTTCTATTGGTAAGGTTTTCTTTAAAAGAATATGCAAGATAGATAGGTCATACTCAAGGGAAATAATTGAGGACTTGTTAGAGAAAATACGACCAATTTCTAGATGGGGGTTTATGAAAATATTAAAGAGCTAATAATAAATGGATATATTAATTCAAGGAACCGAGGGCGGGTATAGGTTTTTTACTCATGAATACAAATTTAAATTGGATTTTCGCGATGTTAGACCTTTGACCATAACTGGAAATACAGTAGGTAATGAATCATATAGTATAAGTTATGCAAACGGATTATATATTTTTTCAAAATATATAATTATTCGAGATGTTAAGGCTGACAAGAAAACCGGATTTATTCGTTTTTGTTTAATACTTACCGAAAATGAGAAATTAACTGGAAATAATATTAAAGAATTATTAGATGATGTTTCAAATGTTTTTTGCCAACGTCATATTCCCAGAAATGATAATAATCTTGAGCCTTTTGATGAGGACTGGATCTTTCTTGATGAGATTAAAAATAAATACGCAGACAATATTTCTTATATTGATCCCGAAGACATTGAAACTTTACAATCAGGCCAAATTGACGGAGCATACATTTACTACAACAGCGAGACTGAACTATTTAACTATTTTGATTCACCAATTCAAGAAGATTATAGTGATTTTTATCAAGTATATCTTATAGATAAGCGGTTTGAGAGTAATGATGATAATCCATTGAACGCTTTACGGCATTCTGAGAATAATTTGACTGGCAAAATAGTCCCTGCAAATGAATATTTAATAAGATTGGATAATCATGCTGACGAAAAAACAAATATATACATAAAAGCAAATGGGAAACCTGTATCTAAAACTAAAAAAGTAAGACTTAAGACAGGGATTGATATAACTTGGTCTAGAAAATTTTACAAATCTCAAAATATAAGTGACCTATTAAGGAATATCAATCCCACTTACCTTAATTTAGATAAAGTTAATAAAATTGCCACTATTCGAGATATCCAGTTAGAGCCAATAACCCATGGTTTTATAATTGAGACCAAGGATATCAATGGCAAGCCATTAAGTGGTGTAAATTTAACGCTTACGAATAAGCATGGTGAACAAAAACTGACTAGTAGCCCCATAATTCTTACAGAAGAACAGTTGCAAGACCAGTGGTATATCATAGGCAAGAAAGGTAATATGATTTCCGAGCCGTTAAGAATTTCTATTGGCAAAGAATCTATTGTGCTCACGTTGATAGAAACTAGAATAGTAAACTACACGGTATATAGGGAAATTGTCGGGAGTGATTTATTTCTCGATAATGAATTTTCAATTAAAGTCACTGATGTTAAAAAGCTCGCAAATGCTGGCAAAATAACTTTTGTAGGGAATGAGATATGTAAGAGGCATACCATTACAATAACCGCCAAAGGCTATGAAACAGAGAGCTTTGAATATATTCCTGATCAAGATCATAGTAATGATATCCGTGTAGCATTGATTAAAATAAGATCATACAATTTAGATGCCGGTGACCACGGTGTTAAAACAGCTCTTTGCCCTGAATTATCCCAGCATAGTAAGGGGGATGATATTCCATCCAAAGCTATCAAGCCACTGAAGGGATATGTATTTACAGGCTGGAAATTAAATGGGAGTAAGGACACTTTGATGGCTCAATATAAAAAGAAGAAAATATTGGGATCAAGAATAGTAATTGGTGTATCTATTATTGGTCTGTTTGTTTTTGGTTTTTTGGGTTTGAAGTTTATTCCTAAACTATTTCATCGAGCAGAAAAAACTTCTAATCCAGTTAGTACACCTGAATCATTACAAACTGGCAAAAATCAAAGTAATAATATTCCGGCTGTTACCTCAAAAAGTAAGGATACCACAAAGAGTGGTAACAATAATCCGAAAGCCGATAACAGTGCCGGGCCAAAAACCTCAAATACAGATAAGACGTCTAATATAAAACCCACAGGTTCCATTGAAAAAGAATTTTTACGCTTGGTGCGAAATGGAAATGTTCAAATGAATGATTACAATAGTTTATTGAATAAATATAAAGGGCAAAAGGATCCGGTGATTGATTACTTAAAAGAAATATGCAAAGATACCAAGTCATTTGAGCAATTTAGCAAACTTCCTGATTCTATTAGGATGAGAACGAAGTCGGTGTTGGACTTAAAGAAGTAGTATATGAATACAGCTAATTATATCAAAATAGGTTTGGCCACATTAATTGTTGGAATCATAGTTTTTATGGTTTATATCTGGAATAAGCCCTGTGTTCCTTGCCCTTGCCCTGGTCCTTGTCCTAATCAATGTCCTTGCCAGGAAACTCAAATAAATGAAAACACCGAAACAACAAATGGCATTTACCACGCAATTGATTCTATAAAAAATCTACCAACAATACTTGAGAGTAAGAAGCTTTATGATTTAATTACATATCAGATAGATGATGGATATAAAGGATTTCGACTAGGAAAGGATTCTCTTGCCAACATTCAAATGAAAGAGAATTTAGAGAGGACTGCATTTTCTGGATATGCGAGCAAAGTCTTGGATCGAAGTTTGTATACCCTCAACGATACGTTGTGGGCACCAAAAGACCTTCAAGCCATTAAGGCTGCAATTAATTCCTTGCAATCTTCAAATTTATTAGAAAGTGGGAGTGAAGTCGCCTCCAATTTCGATAAAATCCTTATCTCTCTTGACAAATATTATAAAGTTTATAATTTCATTAGTAATTGTAAAGAATTCAACTTTGATGATTATAGTATTAGTGCAATTTT
>JBHEKU010000011.1:0-3070 GCA_041859205.1 Ignavibacteria bacterium
GTATTGTTAATAACGTCAAAAGTTAACGCTTGTGCTGATGAATCTTTTGGGCCGAGGAATGATAATCCCGCAGCAAGAACAAAAAGAAAAAGTAATTTTTTCATTTGAGAGAATGGTTTAATTTGGTTGTAAAATAGTTAATAATTAACAAATTTGAAATGCTTTAGTTCAAGTACACCTCTATAACTCAGTTTATGCACATTTGTTCCAATTAAAAAGTATATTTATACAATCGGGATTTATTTATATCTTAAGGAAACTTTAACCCCTGGAAAATTGCATAATTTAGAAAGTATTGAGCTTTTAAGACAAATTATTGACAATATTAATGAGGCAGTTGTAATCCATGATGATAAAAACTCCATAATTCTTTTCAACCGCAAAACCGAAATTCTTCTAGGCTTAACAAAAGAACAATTGTTAGGCAAAA
The DNA here is from genome assembly GCA_041859205.1 of Ignavibacteria bacterium. Lineage (GTDB taxonomy): Bacteria > Bacteroidota > Ignavibacteria > Tepidaquicellales > Tepidaquicellaceae > JAFDZO01. Next base: position 431 of record JBHEKU010000011.1, read on the forward strand.
CCTCATTCGATTCCAATTGGAAAGTTATTAAGGAAGACGGTACAGATTACATACCCGAAGAACATCCTGCAGTAATAACAAATAGGACAGGTGAGCCATGCCAGAATGTAATAATGGGTGTCAAACGGACTGATAATTCCATAGTGTGGCTTTCGGTTTACTCCAGATTATTTTTAAATCAAAATCAGAAATATATAATTGTTACGTTTTATGATGTTAGTCAGATTATAGAGTTAAACAGAAAGATTGAGAAAAATAATAAGGAGCTCGATTTAATTGTAACTTCACTAGATGATGTTGTTCTGGAAATTAAATCTGAAATAATTCTAAACGGCTGGATGTCAGAGAGAATACGACTTTTTCCTGACATAAGGAATATTATCGGAAAGAATATTAAAGACGTTTTTCCCGAGAGATGCGTAAAGAAATTTAAAGAAGGAATAGAAGAAGCATTAAAGAAAAATAATTATGAATTTATTGAGTGCGAAGATCCTTTTGACAGAAAACAAAATGAATGGTATAGTGTTAAAATTTTTCCGCTGAAAGGAAATGCTAAGTTAATTTCACTCACAATTACCGACATTACACAGAAGAAAAATATGGAGGTAAAGCTTAAAGAGATAGAATCAAGATGGAAGTTTGCTTTAGAAGGAAGCGGTGACGGAATATGGGACTGGAATCCGCAGACAAATGAAGTTTTCTACTCAAATAAAACGAGGGAAATGCTCGGATATTCTCATGATGAAATGCCTAACGATATTAATCTCTGGAGAGAGATAATTCACCCTGATGATTTAAAGTATTCTACAGATTCTATCATAGCGTATGTTGAAGGAAAAACGGAAAATTATTTATCGGAAATAAGACTGAGATGTAAGGATGGAAAATACAAATGGATTCTTGCACGCGGCAAAATTGTGGAAATAGATTCCGATGGCAAACCTTTGCGAATAGCAGGAACTCAGGCAGATATTCAATCGATTAAAGATAAGGAAGGTGATATACATCTAAGCCAGCAAAAATTTTCAAACGCCTTTAAGCATTCGGGAATCGGTAAGGCTTTGGTATCGCCTGAAGGAAAATGGATAGAAGTGAATAATGCCTTATGTGATTTTTTAGGATACTCTGAAGATGAATTAAAGAATATGTCGTTTCAGGATTTAACTCATCCCGAAGATCTTGATAAGGATATGCTTTATGTAAAGCAGATGCTCAATAAGGAAATTGAATCGTATCAGATGGAAAAAAGATATATACATAAAAATAAAAATTATGTATGGGCATTATTGACAGTTTCATTGGTCTGGAATATTGACGGCACTCCCAGATTTTTTATTTCACAGATACAGGATATTTCAGAGGTAAAAAAACTGATTATTGATCTGGAAGCAAAAAATTTACAGCTTGTTACCACTACTTTAGACCTGCAGCAAAAGCTAAAACAGCTTGAAGAGTTTAACAGAATAGTTGCCCACAATATCCGCGGGCCTGCGGGAAATATCAAAATTCTTCTTAATGAATATAATGAATCTCAGGATGCAAACGAGAAAGCGCAGTATATAGAATATCTCAATCAAAGTTCAGAGCAGCTTCTGCAAACACTGACTGAGCTGATGGAAATCATTGAGGTCAAGATGAATAAAACTGTTAAGTTTGAGGACTGTGATCTGGAAGAGATTATTCAAAAAATAAAAAATCAGCTTCACGGAATTATTGTACGCCATCATGCTGTTATCAACCTGAAATTGCAGGTAAAGAGTATTTTGTACCCCTCAATTTATCTGGAAAGTATTCTGTTTAATCTTATTAATAATGCATTGAAATATTCCAGACAGGATGAGAGTCCGGTAATTAATATTTCAACGCATAAAAATAAAAACGGTGATGTAATACTTGAAATTCAGGATAATGGATTGGGAATAAATCTTGTAAAATACGGAAATCAGGTATTTAAGCTTCATAAAGTTTTCCATCCCGGATATGACAGTAAAGGGGTAGGATTATTTATGACAAAAAATCAGATAGAAACATTCGGAGGCACAATTGATATTGAAAGCACAGAAGGTGTCGGAACGAAATTCACTATTAAATTTTAACAGAGAAGTTAAATGATTAACGGAAAATCTGTTACTGTAGGCTTGGTAGATGATGACAAAGTTTTTCAGTTCATAACGGGTAAGATATTAAGATCATTGAATGTAATTGACTCCCTTTTGCAGTTTGAGAATGGTCTGCCTCTTCTTGAATATCTTCAAAACAATTTTGATAAGTCTGAATCTTTGCCCGATGTAATTTTTCTTGATATACAAATGCCTTTTATGGACGGTTGGCAGTTTTTGCAGGAGTATTCAAATTTACAAATCAGCTTTACAAAACAAATTAAAATTTATATACTCTCATCATCTATAAGCTTGTATGATAAAGAGAAAGCTAAGGCGTATAATCACATAAAAGATTTTTTAGTAAAACCGGTAGGAAGAGATATATATACTAAGATATTGGAAGAGAGTTGGAAATAGAATTATCTCAGGAAAGGCGGGTCTTTCCAATCCCACATTCTTTCAGGGTGCTTATCAACATCCTCAGGGGTTCCATTCCACTCTACCCATATTCGGGAGCTTAATGCTCCTTTTGTATGTA
>JBHEKU010000021.1:0-12961 GCA_041859205.1 Ignavibacteria bacterium
ATGCCGGATTCTCTTAATGTAATTCTTGCTAAGAAGCTTATTGAGGTAATGACAGCAGCATTGCCTGAAACAGATGAACATACATTAGGTTTATCAGCCTATGATAAGATTAAAGAAAAAATTAAGTGGAGTGATTGTTTATTGCTTGGTCCCGGAGTTTCAAAAAATTCGGAAACGTTAGAGCTGTTAACAAAAATAATTTCTGAAAACGATGTGCCTATAGTTTTAGATGCTGACGGCTTGACTGCATTTAAAAATATTAAGATAAAGAAGAGAAGGAATAAAATTATTTTAACTCCGCATTTAGGTGAGTTTGCAAACCTGATGAATATTACTACTGACGAAGTGAGAGCAGATTTTTATAATCTTGCCATGAAGTATGCTAAAGAGAAAAATGTAGTGCTTATTTTAAAAGGCTCTCCTTCAATAATAACTAACGGAGAATATTTTTATATAAACTCATCGGGTAACTCTATACTTTCTACAGCAGGAAGCGGTGATGTGCTTTCGGGGATTGTTGCTTCATTATATTCAAGAACGCATGATGCTTTTAACAGCGCAATTGCAGGAGTATATATTCACGGTAAGTGCGCAGATTTGCTTAATATAAATCAGAGCAATAATTTTACATTCAAGGCTACAGATTTAATAAATAAAATTCCCCATGCAGTTAATTCCATTCTTAATCCATTAAATAAAGTTTGAACCGAAAGATATTTCATTTTTTACTGCTGATATATGCAGCAGCAATATTCATTGAATCATCATTACAGGGGGATAATTTCCCTGAGATAGACATAACTTTAATTGATAAATATGTTCACTTTATCATTTATTTCGGCTTATGTTTATTATTTTTTTATTCCTTAAAAAATCAAACAAAATTTACTAAATTACACAGTTCACCGTTATTTTTTGCCTGGCTGTTTGCATCGCTATACGGCATAACGGATGAATTGCATCAGTATTTTGTCCCGGGACGCTCCAGTGATATTTTAGACTGGATTGCCGATACAGTGGGTGCATTGTTATGTGTAATATTTATTAGAATTTTTTACAAGAAACTTCCATTTATAAACTCGAATAAACCCGAAACAACTCAATGATCCCTTTAAAAGACTTTGCTGAAATTATACCGTTACTTATAATAACGTGCGCTGCTTTACTTACAATGATTCTTGAAATTACTTTCAAAAAAAATGCGCAGATAATCTACGGCTTTAGTATCGTGGCAATTATTGCTGCACTGGCAACGTCGTTCACAGGTCTGAATAAAGACCAGATAATTTTTAATAATTACTTCCACCTTACAAATGTAACGATAGCATTCACGGTTACGATTCTCGCAGGTATGCTTATAACAATAATAAGCGCTAAAAGTTATCTTGAAAAAGAGGACATTAACTTCGGCGAGTTTTATTCGCTTCTGCTCTTTGCAATAATGGGAATGTTTCTGATGATATGGGGTAACGATATTCTCATAATTTTCATCGGACTTGAACTTATGTCAATTTGCTTTTATATACTTGCAGGCTTTCTTAGAAAAAGACCAAAGTCAAATGAAAGCGCATTGAAATATTTTTTACTTGGCGCATTTATGACGGGATTTATTATCTACGGTATTTCATTGATGTACGGTGTTACAGGTACAACAAATCTCACAATTCTTTATTCAAATCCTGAAAATTTCAAGAGTTCAATTTTTGTAATTGGTTTTGGTTTATACCTGATTGGTTTCTTATTCAAAATGGGTATCTTTCCGTTTCACATGTGGATTCCCGATGTTTACGATGGCGCGCCGACAATTGTATCAGGTATGATGTCAACAGCAGGTAAAATTGCAGCAGTAGGTACAATCCTTCCTTTTATTTTAAATGTTCACATAAATGAATTTCAGCAGGTATTCTCAGTGCTTGCAGTTGTAACAATGCTCTTTGGTAATGTTATCGCTCTTGCTCAGACAAATATTAAAAGGCTTCTTGCATACTCATCAATATCCAGCGCAGGTTATATAATGGTCGGTATTGCTTCGATGAATGAGCTTGCAACAAAAGGAATTGCATACTATTTAGTTGCTTATACTTTTATGCAGCTTGGTGCATTTCTAATTGTATCAATCATTGAAAAGAAATCTGCTGACTCGAAAGACTATGCTAACTTGAACTTAGATTCATATAAAGGGCTTGCAAAACGTAATCCTTGGCTTGCAACTTTTATGACGTTATTCTTATTTTCATTAGCAGGTATTCCTCCTTTTGCAGGGTTCTGGGGCAAGTATTATTTGTTCTTTGCTTCCATAAAGGCAGGTTTGATCTGGTTATCTGTTATAGGTATTTTACTCAGTCTTGTTTCAATTTACTACTATTTAAGAGTAATAGTTTATATGTGGTTCAGCGAGGCAGATAGCGCGCAGGAAACAGAGAATGTAAGCTTTATGAGTATGACCGGACTTTCATTGGCAATAGTAGGTACATTAGTATTCGGGTTCTTCCCGAATTTATTCTTTAACTTGTTTAAATTTTTATAACACACTTTTTATAACAAACTATAGTTGAACATACTTTATTCACAATGGCGACCTGATTCAATGACAGATGATAAAAGACTTGAAAATCTTTTATCAATCTACAACTACATTCTTATTCAAACAAATGGAGATGTAGAGGAAGCGCTTGAATGGATGAAGATGCTTAGTGATGAGAATAATTTATTCGATGATAATCTTACCTTCTCTGATTTTGTAGATGAGCTTAAAAAGAAAGGCTACATCGCTGAGAAGGAAGGACTGATGCAGTTAACTCCGAAAGGCTCGCAGAGAATAAGGCTTGATGCAATGAACAATATTTTCTCAGGATTGAAGCCTGATACAACGGGATTTCATGAAACTAATAAAACAAGTTCAGGTGTAGAAAAAATGGCTGAGCTGAAGAAATATAAGTTCGGTGACCAGATAACAAACATAGATTTAACATCCACTATAAAGAATGCATTCCTTAAAACAGACCTTAATAATTTCAGCCTGGAAGAAGATGATATAGAAGTTTTTGAAACTGAAGCGCAGACGACTGTTGCAACAGTTTTAATGATTGATATTTCTCACAGCATGATTTTATATGGAGAGGATAGAATTACTCCTGCGAAGGAAGTAGCTCTTGCTTTATCTGAATTAATTCTTTCAAAATTTCCAAAAGATAAACTCGATATAATTGTATTCGGAGATGATGCGAAAGCAATATCGTTGAGAGATTTGCCGTTCCTTTCAGTCGGACCTTATCATACAAATACAAAAGCCGGACTAAGACTCGCAAGAAATATTCTGAAAAGAAAAGGAACATCGAACAAGCAGATTTTTATGATTACCGATGGTAAGCCATCGGCTATTTTTACTGATGACGGAAGACTGTATAAAAATTCATTCGGACTAGACCCGCGTATTGTAAATAAAACTCTTGATGAAGCTGTAGCATGCAGAAAGGATAGAATTAAAATCACAACTTTTATGATAGCGCAGGATTATTATCTGAGAAATTTTATTGAGGATTTTACAAAGGCAAACAGCGGCTCCGCATATTATTCCGGACTTGATAAGCTGGGACAGTTTATATTTACAGATTATTTAAAGAGCAGAAGAAAATATAACTAATATAATTTATACATCATTCTATACAACTATACAAATTGAAATTTTCGTTAAAGATTTTTAAGGGTTCAGTCCTTTTAGGATTAGCCCTTTTTTCGTTTATAATTAATTCAGAGGTGCATTCACAAACTGAACTATACTTTGTTCATACAAATGAAGTTTTCAGACCTATCCAGGCTTCTATATTCGAATCAAAAATCGGAATCAGTTCGAATATCCAGCAGGAAAATTTGAAGCTTGATATCGGCGCATCTGTTGATATTGCAGGACTGCGAGCAAAAAATTATACTGCATCTCTGGGTGCTGAGTTTTTCACATTCTCAAATTTAAGAAAAGAAGATAACTTTAAATTTCCTGTAGATGCGGTTGATTATTATTTCGGAGTGTCTTTTAACTATAAGACTAAGTTGAATCCCATTTCAATAATTTCATCAAGGTTAAGAATTGCTCACATATCATCTCACTTTGAAGACGGGCATAAGTATCCGGTGACCGATACGATTTTTACTCCGGTTGTTTATAGCAGAGAGTTTATTGAACTTGCAGGAATTTATGATTATAAAATAAGACCAAATTTTGTATTAAGAACATTGCTGGGAGTAAATTTGATTATGCACAGTATTCCGGATGATTTCGGAAAAGTATCGCTGCAGATCGGCAACGAATTAAGATATTCATTCAATGATTATTTTGGCGTATATTTATCTAACGAGCTACGAAGCGTTTCAGTAAAAGGAAATTCAGTTTTTAATGAAAGCTTTGAAACAGGATTGAACATAGGGGGCTTTGATAACAGGGGAGTGAATATATTCTTTTCACTTTATAACGGACAGGATTATAAAGGACAATACTATGATAAATCCTTAAATATTAAATCAATTGGTACTCATATAATATTCTAAATGATTTTTTTACTGCTTCTAAATATTCTTTCTTACTTATCTTTTGCACCTGCCGGGCAGGGCGGAGTGCTTGTAAAGCAGTATGAGGTAAAAGGATTCCAGAATGCAGTTTCAATTTCTCCGGATAACTTAGGACAGATTTATATATTAGATAACAAAGCCAATCAGGTAATAAAGCTGAATGAAAATCTTGTCGAGGTAAAACGCAATGGCAAACAGGGATGGAGCGAAGGATTGTTTGATACTCCAACAAGCATTGATGCATCTACAGGACTTGATATTTTTATTTGCGATGGAAAGAATAACAGAATAGAACGCTTCGATAGAAACCTGAATTATATTTCATCGCTTGTAACAAATCTCACAACGTTTCTTCCCCAGTATCAGTTTAATACTCCTATATCATCTATATTGATGAACTCAAATGATATGTATGTATTCGATAAGGATAATAACAGAGTAGTGATTTTTAAGGATGGCTTGAATCCCATTAATTCATTCGGTGAGTATCAGAATTCAAACGGCAGAATTGCAGAAGGCAAAAAGATGGTAAAGGATAAAAACAACTTTATCTTTATTCATGACGTCGGTCAGAATGCTGTTTTGAAATTTGATAACTTCGGTTCTTTTATGAAGAAGATAAAGATCGATACAATTTATTCGATATCGGTTTACAATAATAATTTGTATCTGCTTACCAATAATAAAATTTATTCATACAATATTGAGAAGAATACGTTCGATGATTATTATGATTTAATGGAGTATAAAACCATTTCGGATTTTACGGATTTCGTAGTTTTGAACGAAGAAAAGTATTTAATATTAGAAAAAAATAAGTTAAGTTATTGGAAGTTAATAACTAAAAATTAAATTAATTCATCTATGGCAAGAGACATTAATAAAGTTATATTAATTGGCCGTCTCGGAAAAGACCCGGACCTTCGATATACCCCTAAGGGCACGGCAGTATGTTCTTTCACAATTGCAACAAACAATGATTATAACGGTGAAGACGGAAATCTTGTTAAAAGAGTTGAATGGCATAATATAAGTGCATGGAGCAAGCTGGCTGAAATTTGTTCAAAGTATCTGAAGAAGGGCTCTAAGATATACTGCGAAGGACGTTTGCAGTATGATGAATATGAAAAAGATGGAATTAAAAGATTCTCTACTAAGATAATAATGAGCGATATGCAAATGCTCGATACGAAAGGAGAAGGCGGCGGCTCAGGCTCTTCAGGCAGCCCGGCATCATCTGAAAATTCTTCTTCAAGCCAAACAGATGACAGTGATTTACCATTTTAATTAATAACAGCGCTACAATTTTGAAATCCCCATTCAAGAAATTGGATGGGGATTTTTTTATAACTGCAAATTTAAAAATAAACCTATTTCTTAGTAAATTGAAGATAGAGGCGATTTTGAGTATTTTATATTAACTTATGGAATCATTCCAATCCGGATTTTTTGATATTTTTTTAATAGCATTACTTATAATTGTAAATGCTCTTTTTGTTGCTGCTGAGTTTGCTCTGGTAAGAGTACGTTCAACTGAACTAGATGCAATAATAAATAAAGGAAATAAACAGGCTAAGCTTTCAAAAAAAATTATTGAGGATATAAACTCATATATCTCTGCCACTCAGTTGGGTATTACTATTGTTAATCTTGCCTTAGGTTGGTTAGGAGAAGATGTGTTTACAAGAATGTTGTATCCAGCATTTATTTTTTTAGGTATTCATGACCCTTTAAGCCATACTCTTGCAATTATTCTCGGACTTCTAATTATTACATTTTTTACAGTGACAATTGGAGAGATTGCTCCTAAAACAATTGCGATAAAGTATCCCCTGAAGATTACGTTATGGTTCTCACTTCCACTTCAGATATTCTATAATGTTTTCAGACCGTTCATCTGGCTCTTAAATAAAGGTGCGGATTTAACGTTAAGGATTTTTGGAATTACACCTGCATCAAAAGATGAGATGGCTCACTCTGAGGAAGAGATTCGTCAAATTATCAAAGAAGGAAGAAGCACAGGGGTAATTGATTCTACGGAACATCAGCTTATCGAAAAGATCTTTGATTTCAACGATAAGACGATAGATGAAATTATGGTCCCACGTAATAATATGTTTGCAATAGATATCAATGATAGCCGTGATACAATTATTCATAAGGTAATAGAAGAAGGCTATTCTAGAATTCCCGTTTATAATGAATCGGTTGATAATATCATAGGGATTATTTACTCTAAGGATATCATCAGCGCTGCAGAGCATAAAGATGTTATTGTTTTACAAGATATATTAAGACCTGCAAATTTTGTTCCTGAGACAAAGCATATAGGCGAACTCTTAAAAGAAATGCAGCGCAAGCGCATCCACTTAGTGATTGTTGTAAATGAACACGGGGGAGTTGAGGGACTTGCAACATTGGAAGATATTATTGAAGAAATTGTCGGTGAGATTGAAGACGAATATGATGTAGAGAACAAAGCAATTGAAGTCGGTAAGAAAGGTGTTTATTTAGTGAACCCAAATATACCGATAGACGAATTCAACAATAAATTTAATGCAGATATTCCGGTTGATGATGAAGAATATCAGACATTAAGCGGATTTCTTCAGCAGGTTACAGGGCACATTCCTGAAATTTATGAAAGAATAGATTATAAAGGAATTTCCATGACGGTTACAAAAAAAGCCGGCAATAAGTTGTTACAAATTAAAATTCAAAAGTTAGGAGCAGTTTCATAAATTGAACAGATTCATCGAAAAAATGCTGTCGTTCTTCGATTCACTTGGTGAATATTATAAAATGTGTTTCGGAGTATTCTTAAATCTCCGAAGAGTTTTTCTTGATAGGAAACTTATCCTTGACCAGATGGTTCACGTCGGTGTTAATTCACTTGTTCTTATGTCTATCATAGGTATTTTTACGGGAGCGGTGTCTTGCTTTCAGGCAGCCTATCAGATAAAAGGATTAATTCCTCTCAGCTATCTTGGTTCAGCAACCTCGAAAGCTATTATAGTTGAGCTTGGTCCTGTACTTGCAGCTTTAGTTTTAGCAGGAAGAATCGGCGCATCTATTTCTGCTGAGTTAGGTACTATGAAAGTTACTGAACAGATTGACGCGCTTGAAGCTATGGCTATAAGTCCTGTAAGATACCTCGCAGCGCCAAGAGTAATTGCAGTTACTTTAATGCTTCCGGTGTTGGTTATCTACGCAAGTGCCATTGCTATTCTCGGTTCATATTTGGTCGCTACACTTTTTCTTGATGTTTCATCGGCAGCATTTATGAATGGATTCAGAGGCGAGCTTGAATATAAGGATATATATACATCAATTATAAAATCATTATTTTTTGGAGTAACGATTTCATCTATCGGTGTATTCATAGGCTTTCAGACTGAAGGCGGAGCCGAAGGTGTTGGTAATACTACAATTCGTTCATTCGTTATCTGCGCAGCTATGATCCTCATTATGGATTATGTTTTATGGAATTTTTTACTAGGAGCCGGTTAATTGAGAATAGTTATCAAAAATATTTTTGTTAACTCGCCTTTAGATAAAATCAAACGTAAAACTGATTTAGTTATTACCAATGGAGTATTTGAAAAAATCGGCAAAGCTTCATCAAAGAAAAATGATGTTGAATTTGATTTTGATGGACTGACATGTGTTCCGGGATTTTTTGATATGCACGTTCATTTCAGAGAGCCGGGACAGACTCATAAAGAAGATATGGTAACCGGTTCACGTAGCGCTATGAACGGGGGATTTACCGGCGTAATGATAATGCCGAATACAAATCCGACCATAGATAATCCTAAAATAATAAAAGACTTATTAAAGTACAACAAGAACTCGCTCCTTGATATTACTATTTCTGCATGCGTTACTAAAAACAGAGAAGGTAAGGAGTTAAACAATTTAGCTGCGCTTAAAAAAAGCGGTGCAGTTGCATTTACTGATGACGGCAGCCCGGTTTACAATCCTCATCTAATGCGACTTGCATTGGAAGAAGCCGGTAAAATAAATTGCATGATTGTTCAGCATGCAGAAGATATGGATTTATCCAATCATGGCGTAATGAATGAGGGAGTTGTTTCAAAGAAACTGAAAGTAAAAGGCATACCGGAAATAAGCGAGACGATGATTGTCGAACGTGATATATTGATTACAGAATTTGTAAAGAACGCACATTACCATATACAGCATATTTCCTGCGGGAGAAGCATTGATATGATACGGAATGCTAAAGAGAAAAAGATTAACGTAACCGGTGAAGCATGTCCGCATCATTTTATACTAGATGAAACTGCTTTGCTGAAACATGGCACGAATGCAAAGATGAATCCGCCATTAAGAACTAAAAAAGATGTTGAGCGAATTTTACAAGGAATAAAAAGCGGAACTATAGATGTAATATGTACTGACCATGCGCCGCATACAAAAGAAGAAAAAGCTAAAGGACTTAACAAAGCTCCATTTGGAATTGTCGGACTTGAAACAGCAATAGGTCTTACATATACTTTCCTTGTGAAGAAAAAAATTATATCGTTTGAGAAAATGATAGAGCTGATGTCTATAAATCCAAGAAAGCTTTTGAATTTAAAGCAGCCAAGGATTAAAGTAGCTGAAAAAGCAAATCTTACATTTTTAGATACGAATAAAAAATGGAAAGTTGATGTAAATAAGTTTAAGTCAAAATCAAAAAACACTCCGTTTAATGGATATGATTTGTTGTGCAAACCTGTAGCTGTAATCAATAATTCTAAAATACATTTCACTGACCTATAAATGATTGAGCTTAACATAAAAGATTCACAGGAGAAAGTAAGAGTTAACAATATTTTTTGCATAGGTAAAAATTACGTTGACCATATCCATGAGTTTGCAAATCCTGAAATTCCAAAAGAGCCTGTAGTATTTCTGAAGCCGAATACTTCCATCATTACAAATGATGGAAAAGTCGGGATTCCGGAATTAGACAGTAAAAAGATATCAAACGATTTACAGAATGAAGTTGAAATGATAATCGTCATAGGTAAAGATACTTATCAGGTAAGTGAAGAAAACGCAAATGAACATATCATGGGCTATGCAATCGGTTTAGATCTGACATTAAGAGATATTCAGGCTTATGAAAAATCCAAGGGACTACCATGGACTACTGCAAAAGGATTTTATTCTTCATGCGCTGTTTCAGATATTATTACAAAAGATAAGATTCAAAATCCTCTAGATGTTAATTTTACATTGGAGAAAAACGGTACTAAGATTCAAACAGGCAATACATCATTAATGATTTTTAACATCTATAATATAATAAAGTACCTTTCACATATTTTCAAACTTGTGGAAGGTGATTTGATTTTCACAGGTACACCAAGCGGAATTTCAACTTTGCATTCGGGAGATAAGCTCCATGCAAAGCTTGAAGATTTAATTGAACTGAATATCGAAGTAGCATAACGGATTCAGCATAAAAGATTCAGAATGACAAAAGTAATTTCAATATGTATTCCTAAAGGCGGGGTAGGTAAAACAACCACTGCCGTTAATCTTGCTGCTTCACTTGCTTTGGCAGAGAAGAGAACGCTGCTTATCGATGTCGATCCGTTCGGCGGCTCTGCAATTGCTTTAGGTTATACTCCTGAAAATATTAAAGGAGGATTGTTTGAAATTTTCAATTTCTCACGCTCCTTAAAAAGCGTTATACATAAAACTGATATTGCTTATCTGGATTTTGTGCCTTCGAATATTTATACAATACAGATGTACGAGAAGTTTAATGCTAACTCAGATACCAATAAGCTTCTTATAAAAAATTCTTTGAAGGAAGTCGCAGCTAATTACGATTACATAATTTTCGATTGTCCCCCCGTTTTAAAAGGAATCACTAACAGCGCTCTGATTGCATCTAACTCTGTTCTTATGCCCGTCAAATGCGCGCATTTTTCATTGGACTCCGTAGATAGAATGTTCAGCTTTGTTACATGGTTCAGAGAAGTTTCAAATCCTCATCTCAACATTGAAGGCATAGTTTTGACTATGTATGAAAAAGATTCAAAGGTCACAAAGATCTCTGAACGCGAGCTTAAACTTAAATATAAAAATTACTTACTTAATACAGTTATACCGAACTCGACTTTACTTAACGAGTCTACTTTTTACGGTAAGCCGTTATGTTTATACAGATTAAAATCTGAAGGAGCCGAGGCTTATCTCGAGCTTGCCTATGAAATTATTACTAAGAACAAACCAAACCCCGAAAATTAATACAGTCAATTTATAATGAAAGAGTTTTTACCAAAATATGATTTTAATGCCTCTGAAAGCAAGTGGCAAAAAGTATGGGAAGATAACAGACTATACGAAGCAAAAATTGTTAAGGGCAAACCAAAATATTCAGTCGTAATTCCTCCTCCTAATATCACAGGCATTCTCCATATGGGGCATATGCTGAATAATACAATACAGGATATCTTCTGCCGATTAAAAAGAATGCAGGGATATGAAGTTTGCTGGGTGCCGGGTATTGACCATGCGGGAATTTCAACACAGCACGTTCTTGAAAGGGAACTGAAGTCACAGGGTAAAACAAAACATGATATCGGACGTGAAGCATTTGTTGCAATGGGCTGGGAATGGAAAGAAAAATATGGCGGCATCATATTAAAGCAATTAAGAAAGTTAGGTGTATCTGTTGACTGGTCAAAAGAACGTTTTACACTCGACGAAGGGCTTAACAAAGCTGTCCGTGAAGTCTTTGTTGACTTGTATAAAAAAGGATTGATATACAGAGGCAAACGTATCGTTAACTGGGACCCTAAGGCAATGACTGCTGTAAGTGACGACGAGATTGAATACAAAGAGAAACGTGATAAGCTGTACTTCATAAAATACCAGGTTGCCGGAACTGATAAACATGTTACTGTTGCCACTACACGACCGGAAACAATGTTCGGCGATACTGCCGTTGCAGTAAATCCCGATGACGAACGATATAAAAACTTAGGCGATGTGAATGTCATTCTTCCTTTAGCTAATAAAGAAATTCCTCTTATAAGAGATTCATATGTTGATAAAGAATTCGGTACAGGCGCATTGAAAGTTACTCCCGCCCATGATGTAAACGATTTTGAAATAGGGCAAAGGCATAACCTTGAAGCCATTAATGTACTGAACAAAGATTCCACTCTTAATGAGTACGGACTCGAATGGCAAGGACTTGATATCTTCGTAGCCCGTAAAAAAATTGTTGCTAAGCTTGAAGAGCTTGGACTTATTGAAAAGATTGAAGAGATTACTCATAATGTTAACTATGCTTCTAAGTCAGGCGCAGTTATTGAACCTTATCTATCTGACCAGTGGTTTGTTTCTATGAAGCCGCTTGCTGAGCCTGCGCTTAAAGTAGTTAATGACGGTCAAATCAAGTTTCATCCTGAGCGCTGGGTGAAGACGTACAATCACTGGATGCAGAACGTCCGTGACTGGTGTATTTCGCGTCAGCTCTAGTGGGGATATCAAATCCCAATCTGGTACCATAATGAAACCGGCGAAATCTATTGCGAGATTGAGCCGCCTACAGATATTGAGAACTGGACTCAGGACCCCGACGTTCTTGATACATGGTTCTCTTCATGGCTATGGCCTTTCTCTGTTTTCGGATGGGAGAACAATAAAGAGAAGGATAAAGCTAACGAAGCACTTCAGTATTTTTACTCCACAGATTTCCTTGGCACTGCTGCCGATATCATTTTCCTATGGGTTGCCCGCATGATAATGGCAGGGCTTGAGTACATGGATGCTATTCCGTTTAAGGATGTTTACTTCAACTCCATTGTCCGCGATGGGCAGGGAAGGAAGATGTCTAAAACACTTGGCAATTCGCCTGACCCGCTTGATATCATCGATAAGTACGGAGCAGATGCTATGCGCTTTACGCTTGTATACCTCGCTCCGCTTGGTAACGATGTTATGTATGACGAAGCCAGCACTGAAATCGGCAGAAACTTCATTACTAAGCTATGGAATGCAGGCAGATTTATTGCCATGAATATTGAAAAATATGAGAACGAAGCTGCCAGTAAAGAATACAATGTTGACATCATAGACGAATGGATTAACAGCCGTCTTCATTCTATGTTGAAAGCGATTAACGAAAATCTTGATGCGTTCAGACTGAACGATTACTCCAAGCAGATTTACAATTTTGTGTGGAGTGATTTTTGTGACTGGTACATTGAGCTTATTAAAATCAAAGCAACTCTTAAACCTGAAAATGCAAAGCAGATTTTCGAAAATGCCCAGCAAAATTATTTAACTATTTTAAAAATTCTTCATCCGATAACTCCCGGAGTTACTGAAGAGCTCTGGCATATCTTCAATGATATCGAAGAGACGA
>JBHEKU010000049.1:0-4168 GCA_041859205.1 Ignavibacteria bacterium
TGGCTTTTTTACTTGAGAATTTTCAGTACACCTATTAACTCTGTTGAAAAACTAAGGTAGAACACAGGATTGGCAGTACCAAAGAGGAAAGACCCTGCTTCCTCATACTAGACAAAAACAGGCAGTTTAAATTAACAAAACAAGATTATATAACTAAGCTTACATAACTAATAAAGGCCGGAAAATTCCGGCCTTTATTAGTTATAGTATATCCTTTAATTATTTACTGAGTTCAGCAAAGTACTTATGAAATAGCGGAATTGTTTCAATTCCTTTGTAATAGTTAGCAATATCAAATTTTTCATTTGGGGAATGAAGATTATCACTATCCAATCCAAAACCCATTAAAACCGTTTTAATACCTAACTCCTTTTCGAATAATGCTACAATTGGAATACTCCCTCCACCCCTGGTAGGAATTGGCTCCTTACCAAATGAGTCAAGAATTGCTTTTTGTGCAGCCTTGTAAGCTATACTATCGGTTGGGGTTACTACAGGTTCACCACCATGATGTGGTGTAACTTTAACTTTTACACTTTTCGGGGCAATACTTTCGAAATGATCTTTAAAAAGTTTAGTGATTTTATCTGATTGCTGGTTTGGCACCAGACGCATGGAGATCTTTGCGAATGCTTTTGATGGAAGAACAGTTTTGGCCCCCTCACCTATATAACCTCCCCATATACCGTTAACTTCCAGAGTTGGGCGCGTTCCAGTTCTTTCAAGAGTGGTATAGCCCTTTTCCCCCCACAATTCATTTACTTTCAAATCAATTTTATATTCCGACTCATTATAAGGTGCTCTGTTGAGCATTTCCCTCTCCTGCACACTTAACTCCTGTACATCATCATAAAAGCCGGGGATTGTAATGTGATTATTTTCGTCATGCATGGAAGCAATAAGCTTTGCCAGTATTGTTGCAGGGTTAGCAACTGCACCGCCATAAACACCAGAATGTAAATCACGGTCTGGTCCGGTAACCTCAACTTCTACATAAGATAGTCCGCGTAACCCGGTTTCCAGTGAGGGGTGCTCCAGACTAATCATTGAGGTATCTGAGATCAATACCACATCTGCCTTTAAGCGCTCTTTATTCTGATTAACAAAAATTCCAAGATTGCTTGAACCAACTTCTTCCTCACCCTCGATCATAAATTTAATATTACATGGAAGTGAATTGGTACTCATCATTAGCTCGAAAGCTTTCACATGCATATAAAATTGTCCCTTATCGTCGCAGGAGCCACGGGCATAAATCTTCTCATCCCGAATAGTCGGTTCAAAGGGAGGGGTATGCCATAATTCAAGTGGATCAGGTGGCTGAACATCATAATGTCCATACACCAAAACTGTAGGTAGCGAGATATCAATAATTTTCTCACCATATACTATCGGATAACCTGCAGTTGAGCAAATCTCAACTGCATCAGCTCCGGCAGATTTTAATTTTTCAGCAACATATTCCGCAGTTTTAAGCATGTCAGCTTTAAACTTTGGATCTGCACTAACTGACGGGAATCTTAACAACTCAAATAACTCATCCAGAAAGCGCTGTTTATTTTCGCTTACATATCGTCTAATATCTTGCATATAATTGGTTTTTATGCAAAGATATGAATCTATGCTTAGTCATGAATCATTGTTTGAAAATTCAGTTTAGCTTTAAATAAACCTCCTTTACAGCCAACATCATTTCGCTGATTCTAAACCAAAGCATAGCTGTATAAGTTTAAATTAATCCCAGCTTGCCAGGCGCTTATCGTTGTTATCATTTAATCCGATTTGCTTTTCAGATGTCGCATTTTTCACAGTTAATGCACCTTCTTGTTCAGAGTATTTATTGCTCCCAACAACTGGAAAACCTAATGATATAAAACCTGCCAGAGATAATGTTACGATAATCTTTTTCATGATAGTTTATTTTTATACCTGATATCTATCAGGTAGGATGATTAATTTTTTTATAAAAACGTTTTTAACATACTGATAAACAATACGTTAGTCGGGTTAAATAAATTTACCTGTTCTTTTTTGACCTGTTAGTCTTAGTTGAAGTTGAGTCAACAGTACTGGTAACCCTTAATGTTGTTGTTTCGGTGCTAAGTGCAGGCTCTATAATATCCCAATCACCACAACCACGGCATAAAATTCCTTTATCTGATTTAATCAGGGTTTTTTCAGCCGGTGCTAATTGTGCATCTTTTTCACAGGAACTAAATAATGCTGTCCCCAGGACAACTGCTGTTAATAATAATCTTTTCATGAGTTTAGGGTTAATTTTAGTAATATGTTATTTTAAATTTCAGTTTATAAATTTCAATATGATCGTCAAATAAAAATTAAACGCTGCCCGTATTTGTTTATTTTTTTTTTAAACTTACAACTAAATATGGCAATGAAAATCCTGAACTTATTTGTAATAGTTATAAGCTTTTTCACTTATACTCAAACTATTCAAAATAGTTCCGCAAATATTAAAAAGATTTCTGACACTACTAAAGTTATTCAACTTAACAATCAAGCATTTAGATCTCGCCTGATTAATCCGGACATCACAATTTCTGAAGCTAATAAAGCACTGAAATTAGCTGAAAAAATGAATTATATCAATGGAATTGCAGAATCCTATCGTGTAATCGGAGTTGGAAATAGTTATAAAAATTCGATAGATACAGCCATTGAGAACTATTTGAATGCCTTAAGTTATTTTAAAAGAAACAAAAATCTAGAAGGGGAAGCAAAAGTTTATAATAATATAGGTAACCTGTATCGTGATATTGACTATAACAAATCATTAGAAAACTTTGAAAAATCCTTAAAAATTGCGACAAAATTAAATATCAGGGATTTAATTGCAGGACTTAAATTAAATATAGGAACAGCTTACCAACAAAGAAAAAATTTTCCGAAAGCATTGACCTATTACCAGGAAAGCCTTTCCATGTTCAAGATACTGGAGAATAAAATAGGTATTATTCAAAGTCATCAGAACCTTGGTGTGCTATATTTAAATCTAAGAGACTTCAAAAGTGCAGAAGGCCACCTGATTGAAGCATTGAAGAAATCAAAGGAAGAAAAATTAAATAACTCAATTGCTGCAATAAACTTAACCCTAAGTTCTGTCCACATTGCACAAAGCAGGTTTGAAGAAGCCGAAAAAACCATAGAAGAGGGTTTGAAATATGCCGAGTTACTGGAAGATTCAAAACTTGTCCGAAATTATACCCTGACTTCATTTGAACTTGAAAGTAAACGTAAAAACTATTTTAAAGCCTTAACTTATTTAAGGAAAGCTTACCGTGATGATAGTGCTAAATTTGTGAATAATATTTCTGACAAGATTAGTCTCCTGGAGGCTCAGCATATTCAACTTGAAAAGCAGAAAGAAAATGAACTGACTATTGCCAAACAAAAAAACACCCAATTATTTCTTTGGGCAAGCATAGCAATCGCGGTTATGGCATTTTTTGTTATTTTCTTATTAACAAAAATCGTTCGTAAGTCAGCAGAAAATAACAGGGAATTAAGCCGCTTGAACCTCGAAATTTCAAAACAAAAGGATGATTTGGATATGATCAACCAGAATCTGGAAGAAATAATTGAAGATCGGACCAGAGATATTAAAATAAAAAATAAAAAATTGTCAGAGTATTCCTCCCACTTGTCTCACCAGATCAGAAGTCCGGTAGCTACCTTGAAAGGTCTTATGCTTTTAGAAAAGGATGATTTAATAGAAAAAGATGAGCTGGTTATGCAAATTGGTAATTGCATAAATGATCTGGATGATAAGATTATCAATATCAATGAAAACCTCAATAATCCCAATAAATCAAGTTTGATCAATGACGACTAATTCTTAGTTTTCGTCTTCGGAATTGCAATAATTAAGCAATACCTTTTATTTTCTTATATAGGTTTAGTATTCAAACCCGGACCTTAATCTCAAATCTCTTTCTTAATTTAGCAGAGAAAAAACAGGAGTAAATTTTGAATTATTTAGACGGACTAAATCCTTCTCAGCGGGCGGCAGTTGAACAGACAGAAGGACCAGTGATGATTGTTGCCGGTGCAGGATCCGGAAAAACACGGGTAATTACATACCGTGTAGCTCATCTTATACAAAAAGGAGTTGACCCATTCAATATTCTGGTGCTGACCTTCACAAATA
>JBHEKU010000246.1:0-18809 GCA_041859205.1 Ignavibacteria bacterium
AGGAAACCCCTATTCCCAAAAATATTTTTTCCCGTCATTACTCTTGTGAATTTATCCTTTCTCCTTGCTTTCTTCGGGGGGATATTTTTCAGCGAGTATCTGCCGCGCACTATCTTCTTCTCCGATTTTATCAAGTACTACCTCTACGGCTCCCCCGTTATTGCCTCAGTATTTTTATTCTTCTACTATAAATACAAAGATACTGAATTTTTCAAATTCCAGAATTTTATTTTTCAGCTCAATTTTTTTCTGCTGGCAATTTCAATATTGCTGCTCATTTTAGTCGTCATAATGGAGCTCTTCTTTATGACTGACGTAGAATAACACAACCGCATCCTCTACTTATCCCGGTTATTTAATTGACATCTTCACCCCAAAATCGCCAATACTGTCAGCCGGCTCTGCCATAATACCCTGAAATTCCCCTGTATTTAACACTTTCCACGGAATATTAATTGTATATTATAATTGTATTCACGGCACCCCCGGCTCTGCCCCTAATTAAATATTCTAAACCATGCTATTAGGTGCACGTTATTCAGAAGATTCACCAAAAGTCTATACTCTGCCACAGAGACAATTATTCAACTCGAAACGGGTGATGTTTTTAGTATCTCTGCTCTTCGTAGCTTTGATTGTTGTTTTCGCAAGCTCACGAGGATAATTTTTTAAGACCGGTCAGGCTTTTAGCAAGACCGGTATTTTTTGTTTAACTAATTTGTTTAACTAATTTGTTTAACTAATTTGTTTAACTAAAATATAAATCATTATGGAAAACGATAATAAAGACACTCAGAGTACAAACCAATTTCACGGCGATGACTACGCAAAGCAAAAACAAAAAGAATACAATGACACGCTTGAAAACCAAAGCGATACACAACTGAATGATTCTGCTGCGCGGACAAATACCGACGAAGCCGACCCATCCTCAAAAGATGTAGCGACCGATAACGGATACAAACAAAGCGAAGCTGAAGAAATGTCAGGCGAAGTAACAAGAAAACATAGTGAAGAGGAGCTGGAAAAAGGTGTAGAGAATGTTGATAAAGAGGTAAGCGTTAACGAAGCAGAAAATTTCGGTGCAGAAAATGAAATCACCGAGAACACTAAGGAAAGAGCAACATTAGACCATACTTCAAGAAGCGTGATATAATATATTTTAACATATAAATTTAAAATGAAAACGGGGTTTTATACCCCGTTTTGTTTTTAGTAACTGCAATCAAAATTATAAATTGTTAAAATCCTGTTTCAGCTTTTTCATATCTGGGGGAAGCCTCTTCAATTAAGTTTCTCAGCTGTTCCGAAGTCAGCCTTATATCAATCATATTTATTATCCGCTGATGGTTCGGATCAATTAAAAAAACTCTTCCCGGCTGTTTGTTCGCATTCAGCAGATACAGCAGACTGTATTTTTCAACATCGCCCTTCGTAGCTTCAATTGTATTTTCATCCGTAATATCATAATTTAAAAATACGAGCGAAGGTCTATCGGCATAATAGTCAACAACGTCCCAGTTCCATCTTGTAAAATTTTCTTGCATATTTTCTGCAGCATCAGAGCGCTGAACAACTACGTACAACGTGCTTACGGAATTTTCGGAGGCACTGTTAATCGTTTCAGCATTTTGCGCAAGCAGAGTGGAGGAGCTGAAGATTATAAATGCTGCAACAGTAAACATTACTGCCCGGGCAATTTCTGTTATATTTTTCATTGGATTGTATTGGGTTGTATTGGATTGAAATAAAGTTGATAAAGGAAAGTCTTTAGTAGTTATACTTACAATCGTTATGCCAATATAGATGCTAAGAAGTATGACTTATTGCACTAATTAAAATTTCAGTGAGACATAACTGACAAAGAGCATCCTTAAAGACTCCGGAAGTGGATAAGAGGCAGGCAGAAATATCGTCTTCACGATCAAGGTGCCGGGGCAGTTATCGTATTGTGAAAGTAAAAGTCCGAAAGAAAATTCTTCCGGACTTTGATTTTCTTTTACTTTTTTTATTTCACAAGCACCATTCTCTTTGATATCATCTGGCCATCTGCCTGCACAACATAAAAATAAGTTCCGCTTGAAAGACTCACTCCGTTAAACATTTTCGTATAATATCCTGCATTCATTTTTTCTCCGTTGATAAGAACGGCTATTTCTCTTCCTGCCATATCATAAATTTTTAAATGCACTATTCCCTCTTTAGGTATATCAATATCTATCTTCGTCGAAGGATTAAACGGATTAGGATAATTTTGCGATACGGCAAACTTATTCGGAATGCCTACCTCAATCGATGAAGTCAGTACGAAATAATTATAGTTTCCGTTGTTATCTATCTGCTTCAGCCGGTACAAATATTTTCCTGTTTCAACTCTTATATCCTGATATGAATATTCCTTCGCAATGTTAGATGTTCCTGCACCGTTTACAAAACTGATTTTTTTCCATTCGATGTTTTCGGTGTTATAAACTCCGCGCTGTATTTCAAATCCCGAGTTGTTCTCTTCGCTTTCCGTTATCCAGCTAAGCTTTACATTTCTTTTCTCGTAAACACTTGCAGTGAACAAACTCATTTCTACAGGAAGTGCATTAATATCAACTGAGCTTCTTGCATAGCCGTCACCTGCGCCGCCTTTGTATCTTGTAGATGATATTGCTCCCCCAAGATTATTGAATGTGTTTCCCATCATATAACCGTCTGCGCTGCCGCCTGTATATCTACCACTGGAAATGGCTCCGCTAAGCGAATTGAATGCCGATGCTAATGCATATCCGTCTGAATTTCCTCCCAAAAATCTTGAAGCATTTATAATACCTCCAAGATTTGTAAAGGCGCTTTGCATAGCGTATCCATCGGCATTGCCTCCTTTAAATCTTGCTGCATTCACGCTGCCGCCGAGATTTGTAAAGGCATCCTGCTTTGCATATCCGTCGGAGTTTCCCCCTCTGAATTTCGGCTGGGAGAACACAAATCCCGGAATTATTATTATAAGAAAAATTATTTTTTTCATTTTGAAAAATTTGAATAATAAAATTATGGAGTACGTACCAGACGACCGTATCTCTGTGATCTTCGAGTACCGTCCGGTGTATTTGTATTACTTCTATCTGAGACTGAGTAAATGCTCCCTTTAAATCCACTTCCCAATGTTGTTGGCCATGTATTAACATTTGCCTCCGTGCCGAGAACTCCATCTCCCGAAATATTACTAAACGCCCTTCCCAATGCAGTTCCTATATTTATTACATAGTCAGTTGCATCGCTTAGATTCATTATTCCATAAAATGATGCACCTGAAGAAAATCTTGTGGAATTAGATTTTGCAAACGAACCGACTCTATAAGGATGACTTGGAGTGCCGGTACTGTTTCCATTAATAGGTGTCTCATCGCTTCTTCCTTCATTATAAACTCCACTGGCACTTTCAAAATCCGCATTTCCCCATGCATATTCCCCCACTACCGGAGGAACAGGGCCGCGGCAAGCTTTCTCATATTCTAGTTCCGATATGGGACGCATACATGCCCAGTCTGCATAGGCTGCAATATCTCTGTATAATAATAAATTACAAGCTATATTCTGTCCGTCACCCTCTTCATTTGGTACACCATTATCATTAAAATCACAATAAAATTTTATACTTTGTGTCGTAATCAGATCTATAACATTAGGGCATTTTATTCCGTTGTTCCATGGAGCGCCTAAGCCATTTGGAGTCAGATTCGACATGGCAAATACTTTATCAGTAAAACCTGAAAATATTTCGGTATTTCCAATTCTTGGTGCCTGCTGAGATAATGTAAGCATATTAAGAAAATCAACATATTGCTCCTGAGTAATTGGGTATTTCATACAGTAAAATGCATTAAAACCTTTAGGATAGGATGGCGGTAAAATCTGCGATGTACTGCTGCTGAAATCATCCGAAATAAGATTATGATTCTGCATTGCGGCGGGATTGCTTCCTCCCAGCGTAATAGCATTTTCACTTGTAATATTGAACGGCGCAATACTTCCTGTCACTGAAAACTGACCACGGAAATTTGCAGGTATACTGGTACCGTCACCTGCGTAAAATGGACCCTGAGGAACATAAACCATTTCAATGCCGAGAACTTTTATATCAACATAGGCTGTTGAAATCAAACCATTCTGCTGATAATACCATCTTAGCTGAACGTTCTGAAAATTATTTCTACCCGAACCCAGCACGCTTCTAAAAATATAAACTCCCTTACCGGAACCGTCGAATGGAACATCGATTGCTGCCCCTACGGGAGCAGTATGATCTGCATTTGCCGAACCCAGCGCTGCATGCTGCCAGGTGCTTTGATTAGCGCTTTTGACTTTTATAAATACCCAGGCAGCATCCCAGTTGCCACCGTCATGCCATGAGTTATCCCAGCTTATATCAAAATTTACATATGTATATCCTCCTGCTTCGTTCTGGTTTACAGTGGATACATTTGTTATCTGTAGATTATTAGCAGAAAGCGTTGAGCTGAACAGAAGCCCGAGAAATAAATAAATTATTTTTTTCATAATGTAGTGTGTGTTAAAGTTTAAAAATTATTTTATTATTTTAGAGTTAATTTTTAGATAAAGGTTTTATCTGCCCTTTCATTTCTGCATGCGTTTTAAGATAAAGCTTGCAGGCCGCAGCAATTGCTTCCTCAGAGTCTGATTTTAATAGTCCCTGAATTTTTAAAATTTTTTTATGCGTTTTAGGGTACAGCCTGTATCCCCTTGCAATTTTTACTTGTCGTTTCATTTGTGAGCTTTCTTTTTTTCGTGCACATTCAGGTGCACTTTTTCGTGCACGGAATAAAATTAAGATTAATACCTTTTTTCTCCAAAGACACTTTTTTTTGTTCTTAATAATGTTTTTTAAATTAAAACTGGATTTCCTGTTTATTTTAAAAGAATTTCTTTACTTTTTTACGCAGTTTTTTTAATAAATAATTTTTAACATCGGAAATGGAATTAAAAGGGCGAGGAATAGAAGTATTAAAATCGTTTTCTAAAATTGAAATGAAGGAGTTTGGAAAATTCCTTGACTCATCTTATCATAATACAAACGGCCGTCTCTCAGAATTTTTTAATGCTCTCAGGAATTATTATCCGGATTTCAATCAAAACGATTTTACGGATGAGACTCTCTATAGTCTCGTATTCGGAAAGTCGAAGTACAATTACCAGGTTTTAAAGAATCTGATGTCTCAGCTTTACAAAAAAGAAAATGAATTCCTTGTTCTGCAGGCGTTGGCGAATGATAAGAATGGTCAAAAAATTTATTTATTAAATGAGCTCAGCTTCAGAAAAGTTGACAGTGCTTTCTGGCATGAGCTTGATAAAGCAAAAAAAGAAAATAACTCAGGGAAGACTATCTCTGAATCATATTTTTTATATAGCTGGAAACTGGCATCAAGCGAATCAAGTTATCTGATAGACAGTGGAGAGCAGGAGAAAACGGGAAAGCTGTTAAACGAAATGTGCGAGAACGCAATTGTTAATTTCTTTTCTTCCATCTGGGTAAATACCTATTCAACACTTGTATTTAACGAGTTCAATTATAATTTATCGGAAATCGGGAAACTGGCAGAAACTTTTTTAGACAGCTTCGATTTTGAAAAGGTGGCAGCTGTCTTAGATAAAAATTACGATGGCTCACATTATTTAAGACATAATTTACAATTTATTAAATTGTGTCACGGGCGTTTTAAAAATATTGGCAGCACAGCTTTAGATATGAAAAAAGATCTTATGAATAATATTGGCAAATATAATGAGCTTCTAAAATTTCAGATGTCAGAGAATTTAAGTTCTTTGTTTGCAGCCGAGATTAATTCCGGCAAGCTGGATAATATCAATGAATATGCAGAGCTGATAAAGTATAAGCAGGAAAACAAACTGCTTTTTGGAAGTAAACAGAAATATTTGAATCCGCTTGCATTCATGGGCGACCTGACTATAATAATACTCAGTAAAAATTTTGAATATGCAAAAGAGTTCATCTGCAAGTGTGAAGATTTACTGGCTCCGGCGGATAGAAAAGATCTTATTAAGCTCGCATACTCACGGTATCATATGAGTAAGGGTGAATATGAAAAGGTAATAGAACTGCTTGCATCCATCACCACACCTTATTTTGTTGAAAAGTATTATGTTAAAGGATCACTCATAAAATGTTTTTACGAGCTTAAAGATTACGAACAGGTGTTTTCAATTATTGAAAGCTATAGAAAATTCCTTCACAGAAATAAAAATATCTCTAAAACACATAAAGAACATAACTTAGCATATTTAAGTTATCACGAGAAAATTACTAAGTTGAAAATAAAAAAAGATACAGGAGAGAAAATAGATAAGTTTCATCTTGAGAGTTTGCATCATGAAATAAAATCTGCACCCAGAGTTAACTCCAGAGTCTATCTTCTTGAAAAAGTTGATGAAATCAGCGCGTTATGAAAAGCCGAACCTCTTCCAGCCATCGTTAGTCTCCCTGACCAACACCTTCAAGGATATGAAAATTATGGTTGTTGGTGAAAAACACCAACAACGGCGGTTAAATAACATATAAAGCTATTTCAAACCCTGATTTCCACCCTATTCTCCAAGGTTACACTCAAACGAAACCATAACCCCTAAACCACTATAAAAACAATCCTACATTTGTCAATTTTCCATTCCAAAAACTCGACTATACCACTGTTTTATCAATCTTTCAAAGTTACGTTAAAAAACCGAATTGTTGTTAAAACTTCAATTTAAATGTGATTTTTGGAAAAAACGTAACCTTAATTTCAGGCTAAAAACGCAGCGATTTTAGCGCGGATTTAAAACAAAAAACCCATGGGCTACTATAGTAATCCACGGGTCATTTGCTCTTTGTGTACTTCGGAAACCCTTACTGATTTGCGCGGGCTATCTTTTGTGTGCCCTCAGCAATAGATTTCAATATATCCTTTGTACCGGCATCCAAATTATATCTTGCTATAACGGTTTTGTTCGCAGCATCCATAATAATAATTCCCTCTTGACCGTTATTTAAGTAAGCAGAATTGTAAACGGCCAGCCAGTCAAGCTCCCCTTTTGTATTGGCAGTAATCGCATCGTTTGTAACATCATAGGAGATAAAAACTATATTGGTATTCTTAGAGTACTTATCCATAATTTCACTCTGCAATCTTGTAATGTTAGCATCGTACTGTGCGCTTCCCTCCGAATGCTGAACTATAACATACATACTTGCGACTGATGCGCCTTCCTGCGCTGATGCTTTGCCCTGGAAGATTACGAATGTTAAGATTACGGTCAGGATTAAATACTCTAGTGTTTTCATTTTAGTGGTGGTTGAGTTATTCTGTTACCCTATTGTATACCAATCTTTGTGCCAAAGCAATGCTGCAAAAAATGATAATTATGCGGAAGGATTTTTATACTTTCGACAATCGTGTCTTTATCATGTCTCTTTGTCACTGCACTGTCATTAGTTTTACCTATGGAAAATAAAAAAACCATGAACTACTCTCAATAATTCATGGGTCTTTAATTCACGGTTCTTCAATTCAACTGAGGTTCTTATTTTACTGTGGATTTGTTTTTCATAGGTGCAGCTTCGTTAATATAATTTCTCAGGTCAGTTGTGCTTAAATCTATATCGAGCATTTTAACAATTTGTTTTGTATCAGGATCGACTAAGAAAACTCTGCCCGGTCTTTTATTTGCATTGAGAGATTCTGTCAGACCGTATTTATCGATATCGGCTTTTGAGCTTTCAATTGTCTGGTCATTTGTAATATCGTAGTTCATAAAAATTATTGAAGGTCTGCCTGAATAGTAGCTGACGATTTCGCTGTTCCATCTATCGTAGTTATCTTCGCACATTTTACACATATCCGAGCGCTGCACAACTACATAAAGATTATCATCGCCTGCCATCATTGTTGCGGGGGCATGCGCGTCCTGAGCGTTAATGTTAGATGCAGCAAACAAAGCAATCACTCCGAAAAGGATAGCAACTAAAGTTTGTTTTGAATTTTTCATTTTTATTTGGTTTAATTTATTTCTCCTGCAATACATATAAACAATCATTATGCCAAAAGAGGATTTCAAAACAACCTTAAATCGTACTATTTTTTAAAATGAAAAGACAAGAATGTCAAAGTTGACAGGGAGCGACAAGAAATTTTAATTAATTATTGCAGCTATTAGAAATGATTAAAATAATTTTTACAAATCAGTTTACATCGGTGAAATTCCTGATTAAAAATGAGTATAAATAAAAAAGCCGCTATCCGCGGCTTCAAAATTTAACTTTCTACTTTACAAACTTTATGAACTTTATTCTATTTTGCAAGTATCATCTTCTTTATATCCTGCGAGTATTGTGTTTCGAGCTTATAGAAATAAATTCCCGTTGAGAGTTCGGGATAATTCATTGCATTAAACTCCACAGTATAATTCCCTGCTGTTTGCTGTTCATCTATCAGCTTCGCAACTAACTGTCCTGTCATTGTAAACACAGTAAGCTTTACGCTCGAAGGAGATTTTAATTCGTAGCTTATTAATGTAGAAGGATTGAACGGATTTGGTGTATTCTGATGCAGCTTGAAATCAGGTATATCGCTTATGCCCAGTTTCAGCTCTTCATTTGAAAGAACAGCATCACGCGCATCTGTTAAAGTCAGTCTGTAAAAATATACACCGTTCTCATTCTTAGTATCTTTGTAAGAGAAAGAATAAATCGTCTCTTCACCCTTTGTCTCTTTTTTTAAATAGTCGGAAAATAAAATATCATCAACCTTAACAAAAGCTCCTTCAGAAGATTTTTTGCATTCAAGCTTGAACTTATTAAGATTTTTAGGATTGGATACTTTCCACGAAAGCGATACTTCCCCTTTCTTTACTTTTGCAGAGAAAGCAGAAAGCAGATTTTCAATTTCAGGGTTTCCTATAGCATAACCATTGAGGGAAATAAAAAATATACAAGCTAATATCAGGGACCGGATTTTCATAGATTAAAATTACCTGTTTTCTTTTAAAAAGTCCAATCTTTTTTGAACTCTTTCTTTTGGGAATAAAAGCTTATCCTTGCCATAAATTGCCTCGGGCTGATTGTTAAATACCAGCTCAAATTCATCGCTCATTACAATTGCCTCTTCCGGGCAGACTTCTTCGCAGAAACCGCAGTAAATGCAGCGAAGCATATTGATTTCAAATTTCTCAGGGAATCTTTCTTTTTCTAATTGTGTCTCACCTGCCTGAACTTCAATTGCAAGCGCAGGGCAAACGCGCGAACATAATCCGCATGCAACGCATCTTTCCTTGCCGTTCTCTTCAACAAGCACAGGTCTTCCTCTGAAAGCTGCGGGTGAAACCCATCGCTCTTCAGGATACTGACGTGTGAACTTCGGCTTGAACATCTGTCTGAATGTCTGTGCAAGACCTTTTACAATCTGTGGTAAGTAGGTCTGTTCAAGTATGGTTAAGTCTTTCTTTTTTATCACCGGCATAGATTATATAGTGCGTTTGTTTATCTAATTTAATTTTTTAAACTATGTATATTATTACCCTGTAAGATAAAATAAAAATGTTTGAATTAAAATTCCTTTTGTGGGTAATAAAAAGTGAATACAGGAAAATAAAAATCACTGATTGCCCTGATTCGTTTTTTGATTTAAATGATTAATAATTCTTAATGGAATTAGTATCATAAAAAATCATTTTAAATCTGTGCAATCAGTGATTTAAAATTTACTTCACCAGCATTAATTTTTTAACTGCAGAGAAACCACCTGCCTGAATTTTGTAAAAATAAATCCCGCTGGATAAATTTGCTGCATTAAATTTCACGGAATAATACCCCGCATTTTTTAATTCATTAAGCAGAGATGAAATTTCCCTTCCGTTAGTATCATAAATTTTTAACGATACAAAATTTGCATTAGGAATTTCAAAATTTATAGTTGTAGAAGGATTAAACGGATTCGGATAATTCTGGTTCAAAACAAATTTATTCGGAACGCCGATGACAACTTCGTTCTGCAATTCATAATATTTGTAGCTGCCATTGTAGTCTATTTGTTTAAGTCTATACTTGTGACGCCCGGTTGAAAGATTAACTTCAGTAAATGAATAATTGTTTGTGTGATATGATGTTCCTTGCCCCGGTACATTAGCAATTTTTATCCAGTCCTTACCCGGCGACTTTCTTTCTATATCAAAACCCGAATTATTTATTTCGTATGTTGTAGTCCATTTCAGTTCAACACGATTTCCATTCGCAGCCGAGTTAAACGATTCCATCTCAACAGGCACTTTATGATTTTCATCTGAAACACTCCACCAGAAACCGCTGCCACCGGTGAAACGTGATACACCAATAACTCTGGGATTACTTGCCGATATATCTACAGTTGGACCAACTTGATACCATATAGAAATAGGTCCGCCGAATTCAAAAACCGCTGCATGTGTCATATCTCTTCCATTATCATAAATTGAAGGAAAAGAAAAAGTGAAATCTCTGACATTGTCTCCTGTTCTAAACATCTGCCAGTTACAATTTATTCCCGGTCCTAAAGTTCCGTCAGGTCCCGAAACACGCTGAATCGTCACATCGCCAATATCATCCGTTCCCGGAAGAATATTAACACTTAAAAAATTAAGAACACCAAAGCCAACCGGTCTGTATAACATTGAGGCAGCCCCAATAATTCTATTATTAACATCTTCAACTGGATTTGAAGCGCTTGGAGTAAAATATAACCAATAATTTGAAGTGGTAGTTATTGTTCCACCATTCTGCAATGTAAGAGTACCTGATATAGTATCGCTTCCTGATAAAGTAACTGCTGCGTTATCAACTGTGATAATATTAAATGTTCTTGCCGGTATTGTAACGTTCTCGCTTATAACAGATGGTGTTATATCTACCCATGATGTTCCCACTCTCATTTCATCAATTATTATTGCCGGAGTAGTAGCCAAAGCATCCTGCCTCATAAAAATTTTCTGCACTCCCGATGTTAAATCAGTCCCTGCGTTTGTTGCTGACAGGTCAGGGCTAGGTTCTGAGCCGTTAAATGAAACCGGATTTATCCACATTTTTACAATATCATTTGATGCTCCGCCAACTATCTGATATGCAATTACTATCATGTAAGATGTTCCAAGCTCCATAACATTAGGTGACCAGACTGTATTTGCAGCTGTTGTCCTCGGATTTATACCAATATTGTATTGAGTAAACCC
Organism: Ignavibacteria bacterium; assembly: GCA_041859205.1. Taxonomy (GTDB): domain Bacteria; phylum Bacteroidota; class Ignavibacteria; order Tepidaquicellales; family Tepidaquicellaceae; genus JAFDZO01. Next base: position 11,260 of record JBHEKU010000246.1, read on the forward strand.
ACCCGGCGCATTATTTTTAATCCAAAGAGTAGCTCAGAAAACTGAAGTGGAACCGTTCTCCATAAAGCCTGCTGTATATCCACCTGTTGTGCTTTGGTTTGAAATATCTGTGATGTTAATAATGAAGGAAGCGTAGACTGTACCCGTAGTTTGATTTGTAAATGTCCTGAAATAATCGGCTCCTTGTCCTGCATAGCTTACACTATTTCCGCTTGAAGTTGTAAGACCGGGATAGCTTATGTTTCCGCTTCTTATTAGAATTGAATCTCCGCTGTTCAGTTTAGTCCACAAACCTCCGCTTTGAGTTTGCAAACCGTTAACTGCATCAACGGTATAATTGAATGGCTCGGTAAAGATCTGCGCAATACTTATGTTGGCGCAAACCAGCATTATTAAAATTATTAATATGTTTTTAATAAATTGTACACAAACTTCTATCTTTTTCATGGCAGGGGGGAAATTTTTTATATATAAATTTAATCTTTAACCTAACAAAAACCTTACAAAATTATATATAAGATTCTTGAGCAATTTAACATTCCTGTCAATAACTTTCTTAAAAAATTTCCCTATTAGTACTAATGAAGTGTTTTTGATTTTATAAATTGAAAAGTTCTGTTACATTCTTTCCGGTAAAATGTTTTATAATTGGAAATATAAAGTGTGTGGATTGAGAATGAAAAATTTAAATATTATTTCTTAAAAAGTAAAATAGAAGAATCCGACTATTTTCCGACGTTTCTTCAATTAACAGTTAACAATTAACAGAAATTTGTTCCCGCTATAGCGGGATGGAATTCGTAATTGTAAAACAAAACCCGACTATTTCCCGACTTTTTTCAAATTGATTTTGCACGGTAATCCCCTTCCTTGATAAGGGCGATTATATACTTGAGACACCCAAGGTCTGAATTCCTCCCTTGAGGGAGGTGTCGAGCGAAGCGAGACGGTGGGTGTTCGTTCAAACACCCCTCCCCGACTTCGTCGGGACTCCCCTCAAGGGGAGAATTTAAGTTTGTCCTAACTAGTATATAATTATGAGGAAGTAGGGGTGGTTAACAAAACCCGACTTTTTTCCGACTTTTTTCCGACTTTTTTCGACGTTTTGAAAAAAATTAACCTGACAGGTTCGAATCCGCCGCGGTGGACTGTCAGGTTGATGGAATAAAAGAAATTGACCTGACAGGATTGAAAACCTGTCAGGTCAGTAAAACAAAATCCGACCAAAACCCGACATTATTTGAAAAATTACTTCCCCCTCCTTACTATGGACGGGGACTGAGGGGGCGGTATCAGAATACAACATAAAAAAAATCCCTAACCCGGAAACCGGATTAGGGAAGAATTAAGTGATACTCATAACTCATAACTATTTCACAATCGTCATCTTCTTTGTCTGAGTAAACTTATCGGTCTTTAACGTATAATAATATGTACCTGATGATAATTGAGAAGCAGCCGAGTTAAAATTAACTTCATAATTCCCTGCTGTCAGTTCAGAGCCGTTTAAAATTTCTGCAACAAGTTTGCCCTGAATATCATATACCTGCAGAGAAACATTCTGCTTTTCAGGGATTGAGAACTTTATCTTTGTTTCAGGATTGAAAGGGTTAGGATAATTCTGCTCCAATGAATAATTATCAACTACTCCGGTTATCGGAGTTATGTTCGTCGGGAAATCAACTAAAGCAGTATAGATGCTCATTGCGCTGCTTGAGCTTCCATTCAGCCTTGCCCAGATTGGTCTTACTTTTCCGTTGTAAGCTGATACGTTTGTATAGTCACCAAAGAAAACTCCCGATGATGGAGTAAACGGAGAACTGCTTACTTTAAAATTTGTAAATGTTTCGCCGCCGTCTGTTGAGCGCGCCATATAAACATCTGTCTGAGTATTTGTATAGTTTCTTCTGTCATAAAATACGAAGTAGAGATAGCCTGTTTTCTGGTCAATTGTCATCCAGGTAAAAAACTGCTGTTTACCTGCGGGGTCATCGTTAACTCTTTTAACCGTGCTCCAGTTTGTACCGCCGTTTGTTGATTTTATAAGCCATACATCTGTATCAGTCGTTCCGTTACGCTGGTCTGTCCAGTTAATATAAATAGTGCCTCTATTAGGTCCGTTGCTTAAATCACAAGCTGTGACGGGAAGACCGTTTGCCCTGTAAATTCCGGGAACGGAATAATCCCATCCGCCGGGATGAGCTGTTACAAAAATATCGTTGGTAAGCCAGTTAAGTCCGCCGTTAGTTGATTTATCCATTACGATGCCAAGCGGTCCTGACCAGGCAACATAAATTTCACCGTTTGGTCCGACACTGGGAACTGCGCCTTCGACAGTATTATCTTCATCGATGCAATCCCCTGCTTTCTGATTAATTCTAAGAGGAGTGCTCCATGTTGCACCGGCATCCGTTGTACGTGCAAAAAGTATATTTGAGCTGTCTGCAGAGTTTGCGCTTCCATAGTTATCGAACTGTGTCCAGGTTACATATATATTGTTATTTCTGGGGTCAAGACATCCCCATTCTTTATCCTGCTGCTTTGGAGGAACATATCCTACAATGGAACCGTTTGACCAGTTAGCGCCGCCGTTAGTAGATTTCTGTGATATGATTTTATCTATAAAATATCCACCCGATGGATTTGTTAGATGGAAATAATAAAAATGTCCGTTTGTATCTGTAAGAACAGAAGGATCTCCCCAGACGGAATAAGTCGAAGTAAGGTTTCCCTTGCTCCAGTTTGTGCCGCCGTTTGTTGACCAATAGTAACTGCTGATATTTGCGCCGCCTACTACCTGGTTTGGGTTTTTAGGGTTTATCCAAATGCAAGGTTCATTTGGTGAAGATGAGCCTGAGTCTATTCTGACATTTGTGTATTGCGCCCAAGCAATACTTGAAGTGAAAAGTAATGTGAGTGAAATAAGTATATACTTTTTCATTGTGGTTTAGTTTTTGTAATGGAAGATAATGATGGTGAACGAATTGTTGTAGTCAAAAAAGATACAAAAAAAAACAGCCGACCAATGGTGAATTACGGGGCATCGGAAGGCTGTTTTAATAGTATTATTTTACTAATACCATACTCTTTGTTGAACTAAAATCTTCTGTTCTTAAAGTGTAATAATATATTCCGGATGATAATGCAGATGCATTAAAATCTGCTTTGTATTCACCGGCATTCAATCTCTCATTGTTAACAAGGTTTGCAACTTCTTTTCCCATCATATCATAAACTTTCAAACTTACGTTCTGATTTTTAGGGATGGAGAAATTGATATTGGTTGTAGGGTTGAACGGATTCGGATAGTTCTGCTTCAATTCAAAATTCTTAACAATTGAATTGATAGGAGTAATACCAACTGTTCCTCTTCTTACATAAAATGTTCTTTCAACAAATTCAGAAGTATTGTCTACATTAAACAGTTTAACTTTTACTGTACCTACTCCATTATTTGGTACATACCAGGTTACATCCATTGTATCCTGTTGACCGGGATTTAACATAATCATATCAGGTGCAGGAGGAATCACATCAATAAACTCGGCATAGCACAGACCGTAGCAAAGTGAACTTGACCATCCGGTCGGGATAGAGTTGAAAGTTCTCTGCAGTCTTAAATGCGCCATTGAGGAACCTGTGTTTTTCATATATGCAAAAGTATAGGCTGCGTCAGGTTCTACGCCTGCATATACAACTGTATCTGCCCCTATTCTTGTAAATGTAAAGCTCTGCGAGTATGCGCCTGTGGCAAAAGCGAATACCGCTAACAAAATTAGTAAAGTTTTTTTCATTAGTTTTAGTTGGTATAGTTGATGAATTAATTTAATAAGCCTTGTAATCTGTTGAAGTTCTGCATAGCGGCAAGATAATCAGGGGCTAGCTCTTTTGCTTTTCTATATTCTTCAACAGCTTCAAACCACAGACCTTTCATTTCAAATGCTCTTCCTAAATTCAGATGAGCAAAATGATAAGAGTCATATCGTTTGGAGTTTAATGCCATTTCGATATATGGAATTGCCTCTTCCACTTTTCTTTGTGCAAGCAGGTATGCGCCAATATCGTTATACGGATTTCCGTAATCGGGGTCTATTTCAATTGCGTTCTTACATTCTTCAATGCCTTTTTCATAATCGCCAAGAAGTGAATATGTCCAACCTAAAAATGTATATGCTTCAGGTGTTGGAAATAATTCTATAGATAAATTGTAGTTCTCTATTGCTTCTTCGAGTAAACCTTCTGATTGTAATTTGAATGCCTTATTAAAATAATCCTTTGACTGTTCAACTAAATTCTTATAATAATTTTCCTTCATAAGTATTTTAGTATTATAAACTAACCGTGCATATTTAAAGTTTCATGTGAACAAACATAGCAGTATTGGAAAGTATTTTCAAGGTTTAAAAAACTATTTCGCAGAAAAAGGATTTAACCACAGAGGACACAGAGCTAAACACAGAGACCACAGAAATATATATTGCTCTGAATTATGATTTTATATTTTCAAATCATCCTCCGTGTTCTTTGTGCAAGAACTCTGAGTCCTCTGTGGTTAAAATTATCAAAAGTTTGATTTCACTTTCTTATTACATAAAAATTTAAAATATTCAATTTATTGCCATTTTTGCATAATTCAAAAAAAGATACAGAGAAATAATGGGTTTAACGGGGGTAATACTGGGTTCGGGCTTGAACAAGTTTTCAGATGAGATTGAAAATCCGGAAGTTTTGCTGAAAGACGATTCCGGCTTTCATAAAAGAAAAATCATTAAAGGCACAATAAATAAAAAGCCTATTGTAGTATTCGAAGGCAGAAGCCACTTTTACGAAGGATATACACAGGAAATGGTTTTCCAGAATGTAAATAAGGCAATTGAGCTTGGAGTTACAAATCTGATAATTACAAATGCTGCCGGCGGAGTAAACTTAAATTATAAAGTCGCTGACTTAATGCTCATTACTTCACATATCGATTTAATGAACAGAAGAATTTTTCAGCCTAATAAATGCTGCTTTCACCATCCTTCTTTAAATAAAATTCTTAAACTAGCTACGGATAATAAAATCAAATTAAGAAGAGGAACTTACGCTGCTTCCTCGGGACCGGCATACGAAACTAAATCAGAAATTCTGATGCTTCGCAAAATGGGAGCTGATGCCATAGGCATGTCAACAATCCCCGAAATTCTCTACGCAAAGAAAAATAATATTAACGTTGTCGGGATTTACTGCATTACAAATCTTCTGCGCGTTTCTAATAACGGAAAGACAGAGCACTCGGAAGTTGTCGAAGCAGGACTTAGCGCATTCAGGAATTTTTCAAATCTGCTTCGGACAATCGTTTCAAATTCTTAGTCAAATTTTAATATCAAACTTACAAGTAAATGATAGTAGATACTCACGCCCATCTTTATTACGAAGATATATTAAATAACATAGACGATATTTTAAAACGCGCAGAGGATGCAGGCATAGAAAAAATAATTGCTCCTGCCGTTGATTACAAAACATCGATGCAATTGCTTGAGCTTTCAGCAAAATATCCTATGATATATGCAGCGCTTGGCATTCATCCTACCGATGTAAATAAATATGAGTATTCAGAATTAGAGAAGATTGAAAAGTTATTTGATAATGATAAAGTTGTCGGAGTCGGTGAAACAGGTTTAGATTACTACTGGGATACATCATATAATGATAAGCAAAAAGAATTTTTCAGACTTCACATAGAAATCGCAAAAGCAAGAGAGCTGCCTGTGATAATTCATACACGCAATTCAATTGACGATGCAATTCAGGTTGTGAAAGATAACTACAGTGAAAAGCTTAAAGGGCAATTTCATTGCTTCGATGGAACGACCGAGCAATTGGATAAGGTCATGGATTTGAAAACATTCTACGTTTCCTTCACTGGAAATGTAACATATAAAAAATACTCTTTTGCAGAGACCGTTGCAAAAGTCCCGGTGAATAGAATTTTATCGGAGACAGATTCTCCGTTCCTCTCCCCGCTTCCCCATCGCGGAAAACCAAACGAACCATCTTACATTGTTAACACAATAAAAAAAGTCGCAGAGTTTAAAAATGTAAGTGAAGACGAGATGAAAAAAAGTTTCAGGGAGAATGTGATAGCGTTGTTTGGGATATAAGATTTTAAATTTAAGATTTGTAAAATTTTTAGTAACATCATACCCTTATTATCGTATATATGAACAATAGATTTGCAAAATCTTAAATCTTATATCTGAAATCTTAAATTACTATATTTGCTTAATCATCTTAAATTAATTTGTCTATGAAAAATTACAAACTACTTAGTCCTGATATGGGAGACGGAGGTTCAGTTCCACCACCTCCTCCGCCGCCGCCAAATTATAATCCACCACCACCGCCACCGCCGCCGCCGAGTTATAATCCTCCGCCACCTCCACCGCCGCCTTATGGCAATACACAATACGGAGGCGTTGACCAGAACAAGGCTAGTACAAATGCAATAATGGCGTTGATACTGGGTATAGCTGCTTGGGTTTTAACATGTTCACTTCTAACAGCTATTCCTGCCTGGATAATAGGCAAGCGAGAATTAAATGCAATCAATGAAGGACGCTCATCAGAAGCAGGACGTTCAATGGCTACTATTGGTATGTGGCTTGGTATAGTTAATACTATTATTTCAATCATTGCATTGATCATTGGATTTATCATATTCATATTCGGAATTTTTGCCAGTGCCGTACAGAATACATGATAGTTTTATACAAAAAATTTGACGCTTCAAAAGAAGCATTTATACCCGAATATAAAACCTCAGGCTCTGCAGGCGCAGACCTGAGGTCTTCTTCTACTGAAATAATTTCATTAAAGCAGGGCGAGAGAAAGTTAATACCTACAAATCTTATAATTGAACTTACCGAAGGCTATGAAGCACAGGTTCGCCCAAGAAGCGGACTTGCATTGAACCATGGAGTAACTGTTTTGAATACTCCCGGTACAATTGATTCAGATTACCGCGGAGAAGTAAAAGTACTGCTTGTAAACTTCGGCGAGAATGTTTTTGAAATAAATTTCGGCGACAGAATTGCCCAGCTTGTAATTGCAAAACACGAACGCGCAGTGTTTACCGAAGATGAAAATTTATCCGAGACTGAACGTGCTGCCGGCGGATACGGTAGTACCGGCGTAAAATAAAATTTTATCCTCTGAATCCCCCTCCTTATTTATTAATAAAATATGAGGGAGCAGTGGATGGTTAACCAATAACAACTTGCCTCTTAATCTAATAACAACACCTATCGGCAACTACGCAGATATAACTCTGCGGGCGCTGCGTTATCTTAAAGAATCAGATTATATTATAGTTGAGGAGTATAAAGAAGCTGTAAAGCTCCTGAAATTTTTCGGCATAAAAAAAGATCTTAAAAGAATAAACGAGCATAACGATAATAAAGATAATGAGGAGACGGAAGAAATTTTTCTCGACTTAGTTAACGGGAAAAATATTTCGCTTATCTCAGATGCAGGCACACCTGTTTTTGCTGACCCGGGCAAAA
>JBHEKU010000005.1:0-17120 GCA_041859205.1 Ignavibacteria bacterium
GCGAAAATTTTTGAGAAAGAATACGGAAAGGAAATGCTTGAAATACTCGACGGCAATCCGCTCCCCTCTTCATTTAAGGTAGCCTTATATGATGAATATAAAACAGTAGATAAAGTTGAAAAATTGAAGAAACAAATTTCAGATTTGGGTTTTGTATCTGATGTAATCTATCCGAAAAAAAATCTGGAGATGGTTGATAAAAATTTCTCGTCAATACTTTCTCTGAATTTAATTATACTTATAGTAATAACTATCTCATCTATATTTTTAGTCTCCAATACAATCCGGCTTGTAATAGCATCTAAAGAAAAACTGATTTACACAATGAAGCTGCTTGGCGCGACAAAAAAATTCATCCGCTCGCCTTTTTTAATTGAAGGATTTATACAAGGACTTTTCGGCGGAATCATTGCTTCAATTTTTCTTTATGTATTAATGGAGTATGTTGCCGGCAAGCTTGGAGAAGTGAATGTATATATTGAAATGGGAAGAGCTTTTTATTCTCTTATAGTAATTCTGCTTGGTATCATTCTGGGTATTTCCGGCAGCGCAATTTCCATCCGACGATATCTGAAATTCGATAACTAATATTTCATAACAAATAAAATTATTACAACCATGTTAAAAGTTGGCGATAAAGCACCTGACTTTACTTTAATCAGTGATGAAGGAAAAGATTTTTCTTTAAAAGATTTAAAAGGCAGGCAGGTCATATTGTATTTCTATCCTAAAGATGATACTGAAGCGTGCACACAGGAAGCCTGTTCATTCCGGGATAATATAAAGGTCATTGAAAAGAAAAATGCTGTGGTAATAGGTGTAAGCAAGGATAATACTAAATCACACGTAAAATTTAAAAAGAAATACGACCTAAACTTCACTTTGCTAAGTGATGAAAACAGGGAAATGCTTGAAGCGTACGGAGTGTGGAAAGAAAAAAGTATGTTCGGAAAAAAATACATGGGAATTATAAGAACAACGTTTCTTATTGACGAAAAAGGCTTCATAAAAGAGATATGGGAAAAAGTGAACGTGAAAGGACATACAGAAAGTATTATTTCAAAATTGTAAAAATCACTTTACTTAAATATAAGTTATAATTATTTTGCCCTAATCCATTTTTATTTAACCAAAATTACACCCCATGAATAAATATCTAACCGAATTTATCGGCGCTTTTTTTCTAATCCTTGTTATCGGGATGACTGGTAATCCCCTGGCAATAGGAGCAATATTAATGGTAATGATTTATATGGGAGGAAATATCTCCGGCGGTCATTATAATCCTGCTGTTACTCTTGGTGTATTTATGAGAGGAAAAATTGATGCGAAAGATATGATAATGTACTGGGTGTTTCAATTATTGGGAGCAATTATTGCAGCTTTCATAGTTTTCGTTTTATCTGCAAAAACAATGCAGGTTGTTCCTGCCGTTGGAAGAGACGTCATAAAAGTATTACTTTGCGAAGTACTGGGAACATTTGCATTAGTATCTGTTGTTCTGAATGTGGCAACTACCAAAAAAGCCGCAGGCAATAGTTATTACGGTCTGGCAATCGGTTTTACAGTTTTAGCATGCGCATTCGCATTTGGTCCTGTTTCAGGAGGCGCATTTAATCCTGCTGTTGCTTTAGGTCCTCAGATAGTAGATGCAATTAAAGGCGGCGGTTCAATTGCATACAGCTGGCTTTATTTAGTAGGATGTTTTGCAGGCGGAGCAATTGCTGCTATCGTTTTCAGAATCTGTAACCCTGACGAGTATCAAGCTTAAGATTTTTTATTTTTGTTTTAAAAAGAAAAGCCCGTAAGAAAAAATCTTACGGGCTTTTTTAATATCAAATAATAAAACTATTTTATTTTACAAGTATCATTTTTCTTACTTCTTTAAAATCACCTGACTCTAATTTATAAAAATATAATCCGCTGTTCAAATTAGCTGCATCAAAATCAACTGAATATGAACCGGTACTCATATTTCCATTTACTAATGTTTTCACTTCCCTGCCTGTTACATCAAATACAGTGAGTTTTACAAACCCAGCTTTTTCTATCGAGTAATTTATTTTAGTTGCAGGATTAAATGGATTCGGATAGTTCTGCTCTAAAGAATATTTCGCAGGAGTAGTATTTTCATTTCCAGAAATTCCTACCAGCGGGCTAACTACAAGCTGATATGTCCTGACGTGATTTCTAACACCGCCCGGTTCTGTTCCTGAAATCTGAATATTATACGTACCAGTTGGTACAAGGGCATTTGTGCTTTGATTTATTATTAATGAATCAGGAAAGTTATTTACTACGCCGCCGTTACTCAATGAAACCGTTAATGTTCCGGCTCCCGGAGGATTTAAAACAGTTGCAGTAAAATTAATTGGTCCTGTCATCGGTCCCATTGCAGGAAGTCTTAATCTGTTTTGTCTTGTTGAATTTACATTAATGGAGTCAACGGGCTTTGAAAATGAGATTCCATAATCCGGTAAATAAGCTGAATAGTCATCTAAAGAATTGCTTCTGCCGTCCATCCAGAAAGGCATTGTGATTGTTCTTCCTGCTATTGAATGATAGTCACCTATGTAATAAGCTTGTCCTGTTCCCTGAGATTGTTTTACATTGCTGGGATTAAAAGCCTGATTTGAAATTTTGAAGTTTGTAAATGTTTCGCCGCCATCAGTTGAAACAGCACCATAAGCTTCCGTCAGCATATTTGCAACGTCATTTCTTGAGTCATACCAGAAAATCCATACTCTTCCCTGATTATCAACTGATATATCAGACATCCATTGGTCATTCTGAGTTACATCGTCATTCACTCTTGTTGGTGAGAGATTGTTCCAGGTTACACCGTTATCTGTAGATTTAGTAACAAATATATCTGCATTATCTGCTCCGAAAGGGTTTGCGGAATAGTTTATATAGTATCTTCCCCTGTAAGGACCATTGCTTAAATCGCAGGCTATCTGCGGAAAGCCGTTTACTCTTATATCCCCTTTTAAAACATATCTGCCGAAAGTAGAATTAAATACACCCGGTTCTGTATAGGACGCGCCCTGAACCTGAGCAGCAAAAGTTACTCCACCGTCGGTAGAATATCTTACCATTGCTCCACTTTGGCTCCAGCATACAACAACCCTGCCATCAGGACCAACAGCAATATTTGAACCTTGCGAACTCGCTGTAGATAAAGCAAGGGGTGCAGACCAGCTTACACCCTGATTTGTACTTCTGTAAAACCTAATCAGTGCAGGTGTTACTGAAAAATCTGTATATGATAAATAAATATAATTTGAAAATGGTCCGGCGGTTTTATCACACTCTATCCATTGTTTATCAGCGCTTGAATTTGTAAATGCATTTCCTAAGTTTGACCAGTTAAGTCCGCCGTTAGTTGACTTCCAGACTCTCACTCCGTTATTCAAAACTGTATAATACGCATTTCCTAAACTGTCAAATGCAAATACTGGGTCACCCTGTGATACACTCGTTGTTATATTTGCCCATGTTACTCCTCCGTTTGTAGTTACATAAACATTGCTGGATGCGACTACTGCCCTGTTATCGCCTGCAATGAAGTTAAGCGGATTTTTAGGATTTACCGCTATGTGTGTTTCAGCAAAGCCGGGAGTAGTAGTTACTTTGTAATTATCAAAAGCGCCGACGGATACAACAACATCAACACCATAAGGCTCTGTTGCATACACTTTCGGAACAATTTTTTTTAGTGGTAATGGTACATAATTAGGATTGTATTGACTCCAGTCAATTTGTGAAAATAAGTTGGCTGAAATCAACATAAAAAATACGAAGAATATTTTTCTCATGCTGAGGGTTAAGGTTTAGTTTTTTGTACCGTAAAATAAGAAAAAAATTAGTTCAATGGTATTGTATTATGGCGGGATAAAAAAGAAAACAAAAAAGCCCGCCGGATATTCTCCAACGGGCTTTTGCACTAATTAAAAATTTATTACAAATATTATTTTATTAAGGTAAGCTTCTTTGTTGCTGTAAAGTTACCTGCTTCAATTTTGTAGAAATAAATTCCTGAAGTCAAGCCTGAAGCATTCATTATTACCTGATGTGTTCCGGCATTTTTATATTCATTAACTAAAGTCATTACTTCATAACCAAGCGCATTGTAAACCTTTACAGTCACATCTGATGCTGTTGGCAATGAGAAATTGATTGTAGTTGATGGGTTGAACGGATTTGGATAGTTTTGTTCCAATGAATACTGAGCAGGAACTGTAGTGTTGATAGGCTCACTAACACCTGTTACTGTTTCATTAAGCTTTAAAACAGTACCGTCTGAGCAAACTGCATAACCCCATACTGTAGAACCGTTTCTGTAGAAATCAAAGTGTGTAATTCCAGTAAGTCCTGAAGTAGATTGTGTTGTCCAGTTAAGTCCGCCGTTTGTTGATTTTTTAACTACTCCTGAAGTTCCTACACCGCCTGATAAATAGCAAGTATTAGAATTAGAAATCCATTTTACGTTTCCGTAACCTGTTACGCCTGTGCCCGTATTAACAGCTGTCCAGGTTGCCCCGCCGTTTGTTGTTCTTGAAATATTTGGTAAAGAAGAACCTGTTCCGTCACCCGTTATTGCAATACCAGTTTGTTTATTATCATGGAAAGCTATTCCCGAGACGAAACCGCCTGTAATACCAAGTGTAGCTAAGCTCCATGTTGTACCGCCGTCAGTTGTATATCTTCCTCTTGATGGAGCAGCGTTTAAACCGAAGCCGTAGAAGTTTCCGTCAATAATAAAAAGACCATTCTGTGCAGAAGCTGCGCCGCTAACACCTGTCGGGCTTTGTGTTGTCCATGTTGTTCCGCCGTCAGTTGTTTTTTTAATCCAGTAAGCCTGACCTGAACCTGTAGGAGGATCACTTTGAGCAAAACCAAACTGAGGATTTGTTCTTGAAAAAATTACACCATTGATGAAGCCTGCTGTACCGCCTGTATTTGCAACTGCTGTCCAGGATACACCGCCGTTTGTTGTTTTAGATAGTATTGCGTCTCCACCCACTGTCCCAGTTGGGTCTCCACCATCTCCTACAAAAGCAGTAAGAGAATCAATTGCCCAAACACTAAATAATTTTTTGACTGCAAGACCTGTTGTTGGCATAGATGTCCAAGTTGTACCTGCATTTGTAGTTCTGAAAATGGCAGGTCCATTTGTTCCAGTACCGAATACAACCCAAGCACAAGTTGGTGAACAAACAGAAATACTTGGAGATTCAGAACTTCCAACACCTACAACACCGCCTGCAACTATCCATTGCGAATAAGCATTAGTGCTTAATACTAAGAGGGTTACAACAAAAAAGTAAATTAACTTTTTCAAAACTTTCTCCGTTTAGTTTAATAAAATTGGTTTAATATAAAAATTTTTGGTCAAAAAATCTGTATCAATTATAGTGGGATTTATCCGGGGAGGTAAAAATGAAGGGGAGGTTTTAATCCCCCCCTCAGGAAATTTTGATTTTATTTTACTAACATCATTTTCTTTGTTTCAACGAAGTTACCTGCTTCAAGTTTATAATAATAAACTCCGCTGGCAAGGCTTGCACCGTCGAAAGTAACAGTATAGATACCTGATTTCTGGAAGCCGTTAACATACTCAGCTACCTGATTTCCAAGCATATCATATACTTTAAATGAAACGTTACCATCTGTAGGAATAGAATATCTGATGTTTGTTACAGGGTTAAAAGGATTAGGATAATTTTGAGCAAGTGAATAATCGCTTACTACTGTTCCGTTATTTCCGATTCCTGTTGTTACAATCATTGGGAAAGATAAAGCCTGCTGGACTAAATAATCTGTAGAAATTGAAGTTCCGACTTTATAAACAAAAATGTTAATATTGCAGTTATCAGGTACAATACCTTCCGGTACAGTATATGATAAACTCTTTGTTACCATCTCGCCCGTCATCCAGTGTCCTGATGTTATTACAGGTGTTCCCAGGTCTCCGTTAATCATCGCTTTTACAACATGCTCATGATGATAAGCAGAAGCGCCAGCGCAGCTGCCATTACCTGTTTGAGTGTAAATAATATTGTTTTCAGTTAACACATAGTTCACAGAGTAATTTCCATCGAGCATGGCTCTTGCAGTCATGTTAACATTGCAAGTGAATGTGCGTGTTCCTGCATTCCAAACTCTGTTTGAAATTGAAATTGTTACTCCGGGATTTGCAAAAGACTGAATTACTACAGGATTATTCCATGCCCCTCTGTCTATTATTCCTGTTTTTCTGCCAACAACTCCAGAAGGATATGAAGTAAATCCAAATAGACCTCTTATACCGGAAGAGTATTCTTTCCAAGGGTCTGAACTGGTGTTACCTCCGTGATAAGCTAGTACAACTGTGTTAGGATAGTTGGATAAAATTCCATCTATTATAGTGTGACCGCATGGGCACCATTGGCACCACGTACCTGTGCAATATTCGAGTAAGGCATTGTTCTGGTCGCCTGTGGTTTGAGAGTAAGATGTGTTAAAAGAAATTGTAAAAATGAATAAAAATGAAAGTAGAATCTTTTTCATTTTTTATGTCCCCGCTTTAAGTTTATGTAAAATAATTAGGTAATACTATGAGATTTCTTTTTAAAATGCAATAGAAAACTTAGTTCAATTAACAATTAACAGTTAACAATTAACAGGTAGTTTTCATTAAATATATTACAAGCAAATACCAGTGCTAATAAGTTACAAATCATAATATGCATGGTTAATTTCTAATACTAATTTCTGATTGTATATTGCTAATCGTTAATTTCTAATTGTATATTGTTAATCGTTAATCGCTAATCGCTAATCGCTAATTACCAATTGTTAATTGTTAATTGTTAATTGCTAAGTGGAGGCTCTGTGTACAAACGCTGCGCCGGCTTGTCCTTTAGGGAACATTATTACCTCAGCTATATTTACGTTCGGATTTCTTGTAGCCACATAAAAAATTGTCTCTGCCACATCTTCTGCAGTAAGAGGTTCTATTCCTTTATAAGGAACTTTCGCTTTTTCTTCGTCGCCTCTGAAACGGATAAGACTGAAATCAGTTTTCACAAGTCCCGGATCTACAGTAGAAACTTTTATCTGAGTATCCATTAAATCTATCCGCATCCCCTTTGTAATTGCATCAACAGCAAACTTAGAAGCGCAGTAAACATTTCCCCCGGGGTATAATTCCCTGCCGGCAATTGAGCCGAGATTTATTATATGCGCATAATCCATTTTCAGCATTAAAGGAATTACACTTCGCGAAACATACAGCAGGCCTTTTACATTAGTATCAATCATTTCATCCCAGTCCTGCATTTTGCCATCCTGAATTTTATCAAGCCCGCGTGAAAGTCCGGCATTGTTCAGCAATAAATCTATATTCTTCCAATCATCAGGAAGAGAATTTATTTCTTTCTCTACATCATCACTGTTTCTTACATCTAACTTAAAAATGTGCACTTCGGAATTAAATTTATCCTCATACTCTTTTTTTATTTCTACAAGCTTTTCAATTCTGCGCGCGCAAAGTAAAAGTCTTGCACCGTCAGCAGCAAATACATCGGCAGCGGCTTTACCTATTCCGCTTGTCGCGCCTGTGATGAAGACGGTTTTGTTTTTGAATGATATCACTTTTTTATTTTTTAATAATTGTTTTTAAATAACCCCGAATTCTTCCCCCTCCTTTATAAGGAGGGGGGCAGGGGGAGGTAAAAGGAATTCTAAATTTATTTTCTTATCCTACATTAAACCACCCCTAACCCCTCCTTGTTAATGAGGGGAACATAATCTATTATTCCGAAAAATTATCTACATCAGATGGATTAATTGATTTAAAATTGGCTATAAAATAGTTGTTAATATGATTATTTTTAAAGTTCCTAAATTTCAAAGTAAAGGTTTCTATATTCAAGTTACTTTTTTCAAGCGACTTTTTTAATACTGAAATATTTTAATAATTAATACTAACACAAATAAATTGATAGACAAGAAAACTAAAATAATTTGCACGATCGGACCATCAGTAGAATCAGTTGATATGATTGTTCAGCTAATAAACGCAGGTATGGATTCTGCGCGTTTGAACTTCTCTCATGGAGAGCACTCCAAGCATAAAGACTATATCACCAATATCCGTGAAGCCTGCAAAATTTCAGGCAAGCAAATTGCAATTATTGCGGACCTTCAGGGACCGAAAATCCGCGTTGGAAAACTAGAGAACGGATTTATAACTCTTGCTGAAAATGCAGAAATACAAATTACATCAGAAGAAATACTCGGCACTGAAAATGTTATATCCACTACATTTCCCGGTTTAATTCAGGAATTGAAAATAGGAGATATACTTTTACTTGATGACGGAAACATTAAGCTTCTTATAACTGAAATAAAAAGAACGAAGCCTGAAGTTACCTGTAAAGTTATTATTCCCGGTATATTAAAACAGAATAAAGGTATCAATATTCCTTTATCCGCTCTTTCGCTGCCCTCGCTGACTGAGAAAGACATTGCCGACCTTGATTTTGCTTTAGCAAACGGAGTTGACTTTATCGCAATGAGCTTTGTAAGAACGATTGACGATATAAAATTACTGAAGGGCATTCTACGCTCACGCAGTAAAGAGCTGCCTGTAATAGCAAAGATTGAAAGACCTGAAGCAATTCAAAACATAGATGAAATAATAGAAGCTGCCGATATGGTAATGGTTGCGCGCGGAGACCTTGGTGTTGAAATTTCAGTGGAAGAAGTTCCGCAGCTTCAGAAGATGATCATTAAAAAATGTAACGCAAAGATAAAGCCGGTAATAACTGCGACGCAGATGCTTGAATCAATGATAAGCGACCAGTCCCCTACGCGCGCAGAAGCCTCGGACGTTGCAAACTCTATTCTTGACGGAACGGACTGCGTAATGCTTTCAGCAGAAACATCCACAGGACTTTTCCCGCTGCAGGCAGTGAGCATGATGAAAAAAATAATTCAAAAAACTGAGACACATAAAAAGACAACATACTTCAATGAAATTTTTGTTGAAGACTCTCCACAAAATATACTTCATACAATATGTAACTCTGCATGTATGATAGCAGAGCGTGTAAACGCAAAAGCAATTATTGCAGTGCCGACGATAACAGGTAATACTCCGTTAATAATTTCGAATCACAGACCTGCAGCACAAATAATTGCAGTCGGCTTCGATGAAAGAAAACTAAAAAGATTAAAATTGGTATGGGGCGTTGAATCTATGCTGACGGCTGAACGAGACGACTTACAGGATATAATAAACGAAGTTAAATCCAAACTGATTGAAAAGGAACTGTTTAATAAAGGCGATAGAATTGTTATTGTTGCAAGAAACCCTATTTCAGAAGCACCTTCTGCTAATGATATACAGGTGAGTGTAATTTAAGCAATTAACAATTAACAATTAGTAATTAACAATTATGTACTCATTCCCAACTGCCTGTCCCGCTTTAGCGGGATCCTCGTTGGGAATGTAAATAGAAAAATTACGTTGGATAAAAAATTAGATTTAATAATCGTCGGGGCTGGTCCCATCGGACTTGCATGCGGAATTGAAGCTGAGAAAGCAAAGCTGAACTATTTAATTATAGACAGAGGGGCATTGGTAAACTCCATTTATAATTATCCTGTGAATATGACATTTTTTTCTACATCCGAAAGACTGGAAATCGGCGGAGTTCCGTTCGTTTCTTACGGAGCGAAGGCAACACGACGCGAAGCGCTGGAATACTATAGAAGAGTAAAAGAATCTTACAATCTGAAAGTTAACACATTTGAAGAAGTAAAGGATATTAAAAAGCATGATAATCACTTTAACATTTCAACATCTAAAGATAATTACGAAGCAAAAAATATAGTGATTGCTACGGGCTATTATGATAATATAAATTATATGAATGTACCCGGCGAAGACCTGAAAAAAGTGTTTCACTATTTTAAAGAAGCGCATCCTTATGCAGGAAAACATTGCGCTGTTATTGGCGGAGGAAACTCTGCAGTAGATGTCGCGCTGGAGCTTTTTCGCACTGGAGCGGATGTAACTCTGATAGTCCGTGAAGATGACATTAAACAATCCGTAAAATACTGGGTAAGACCTGATATCGAAAACAGATTAAAAGAAGGTACCATAAAATCCTATTTCAATGCTTCTGTTACAAAAATTACAGAGGATGAAATTTATATTGAGCAGGATGGAAAAGAGATTGAGTTAAAGAATGATTTTGTATTTGCAATGACGGGGTATCATCCCGATTTTAATTTTCTTGAGCAGCTCGGAATAAAAATAGAGAGCCACTGCCCTGTTTACAGCAGAGAAACTCTTGAAAGCAACGTTCCCGGACTTTATCTTGCAGGTGTTGTATGCGGCGGGATGGAAACCGAAAAATTATTTATCGAAAACACGATTCAGCACGGAAAGCTGATTGTTGAAAATATTTTAAAGCAGCAATCTTAATAAATTAATTATTTTACTGCTGCAAAATTTTATAAAGCTGCTCTATATACTTAAAGCCGTTAGTATTGGAATACTCTTTTCCGTTGTAATCATCAAGCCCGGCAAAAAAATTCAAAGTCCCGTTTTTAAAATCCCCTGCAAAACTTCCGTTAAGCGGAATTAACATTCTTTTCACCGTCTCATGTCCTAATGCTCCGTTGCTGAAAGGAAAGCTTACATCAAAAATTATTTCAACACATCTGTCTTTTTTCTTTATACCTTTTATATCTTGCTTGCTGATATTAATGCTCAACGTTTTATCAGCCTTTTCATAGATATCCTTTACTATTTCCTGAATTTTCTTTTCCTGCGCTGCAGTGAACTTAACTTTATCTGTCGCTCCTTTATTATAAATGATAATCTCCGTTGCTGAAATATTTCCGGAAATTACAAAGAGAAGGAATAGAAATATAACAGCAGTTTTCATAAGCGAATGTTAGTAATCAATTGTAAACTGAAACGAACATTCTTATAATAAAGTGCCTGTAAAAATTAATCTCTCTGAATAAAATTCATTGTATTCCCGTCCGGGTCAAATAATGTTACTGTGCTTTCATTGCCTGTTTTCAAAAGCTCACTGTGGATTGAGCCGCCGGTGCTTAAGGCATTATCGATGACTTCCTGTATTTTATCTGTTATGTAGTCGAACTGATGCCTGTTCTGCTTTGCATCTACTCCGGCAATATCGTTCGGGCAAAGGAGAAAATTCAGACCGCCGATAACGGTAGAGTAAATTTTAAATCCGAAATCATGCTCTTCAAATTTTACGCTGAATACTTTGGAGTAAAAAGCCCTCATTGCGGCTATATCATTGCAGGCAATAGTAATTTTTAATAGTCTGTATAAAGCCATTATGAAAGAATTTAATTCTAAAAAAAAAAGCCCTTAACTTCTCAGTTAAGGGCTGATATAAAAACTTACGAAAATGTTTTTTTCAAAACAATTTCCGGAATATTATTTTACTAACATTAATTTCTTTTGTTCTGAGAAGCTCTTTCCGTCAACACCGTTGAATTCAAGTTTGTAGAAGTACATACCCGAAGATAAGTTTGCACCATTGAATTGTGTTGTGAATTCACCTGCGCTCATGTTACCGTTAACTAAGCTGCTAACTTCTTTACCCATTAAATCATAAACTTTTAAAGATGTCATACCGTTTGATGGTAATGAGAATTTAATTGTTGTGCTTGGGTTGAATGGGTTAGGATAGTTTTGTGATAAAGAGAATTTATCAGCAACTGTAGAAGTTGTGGTGATAATTCCAGTTGCGATATCTGTCCATGTTTTTCCAACTCTGAAACCGTCGACTATGCAATAAGGAGCATTTGCTGCTGTACCTTGTCTTACTGCAACGCGGCCTAAGTTACCAACATCTGTAGCTGTACTTGTTACAACAGGAATAGTAGCTGTTCCTGGCTCAGTTGCTGGGAACCCTGAAGTAAATACATACATGCTTGCTTCGTCATCTGTGGTTGTAGCTGCAACAAATTTATATTTTACTACACATAGTATTGTTTGTCCTTTTGTATATGTTCCTGAAGTATAACCAACACCTGAAGCTACTGTACCTTTACTTAAACCAATATCATATGTTGTAGCCGTTACATTTCTGATAGTTAATCTGCATGTATAAAGTGATGTAGAATTTGAAGGTAATAATGCGAACATATAATCACCTGCTGTTTGTGCTGTATCAACTCTAAGCATGAATGAACAGTAAATTGTTCCGATAGAGTCTGCAGAAGTCCAGTTTTTGTATGCATCATTTCCGGTAGGTTTAATAGTTAATGCATTTCCAATACCGGATTGTGGATAACCAACATATGTTAAGCCGGGAGTTGTTACTGTTAAAGGGTTCGCAACACCTGAATTATAAACCCAGCCGTATGCACCAATAGTGTCACCTGCTGTGTAAGCAAAGTTTTCTGTAAATTTGACCTGACTATTTGCAGACAGCGTCACAGCAAAGATAAATAAAAAAGTAATGAAAATTCTTTTCATAGTGTTTTTCTTTAGTTTTCGAAATTGTATTAAATATAAGGGTTTTCTGCTAAATAAGAAATAAGATAATATTACTATACTGTTAACTATTTCAGCATTTTGTGAAACGGAAATTACGTAAAATTTATATACTTATCGCGTAACATTGGAAAACACTTTTCCACTCTTCTTGATTTTCTTATTCCATTTATTTAAAAAGTGATACTAATTTTAAAATATAAGAAAATGTAAAAATGCTCTAACAATTTCCGAAATTTTTATTTGTTGATTCAAGAGTTTACCTTTATTTTAACGAAAACTGAAATCCTTTTTTTAATAAAAACCTAAAACGGAGAAGCCCCAATGGACGTAATAGATAGAAAATTTTTCTTCGATACATGCAGAGCTAACTTTGGAAAATTCAAATCGGCACAAGTGACAGGCCTTGATTTTCTATTGAATAAGTTTGATGAATCAACCGATTTTGATACAAAATCAAAAATCGCTTATGCCCTGGCAACTATCAAACGCGAAACAGCCGAAACCTATCACCCTGTTCAGGAAGGTTACTGGATAACTACTAACCGCGTAACTAAGCTTTACAATTATTATGCTAATCACAATCCCGGAGCGCTTGGGACTATCTTCCCGAACGGCAAAACCGGAAATAATTATTTAGGAAGAGGCTATGTTCAGATTACACACAATTTCAACTACAGCAAGCTGGGCACTGCGCTGAGTATTCCGTTACTTGCTAATCCTGAGCTGGCATTAGAAGAAGAGAATGCGTTTAAAATAATGGAGTACGGAATGGTGAACGGTTCGTTTACCGGCAAGAAGCTCTCAAACTATTTTAACGATGACGGTTATGATTTTTTAAACGCACGAAAAATAATTAACGGAATGGATGCCGCAGCAGAAATTGCAAATAGTGCAAAGATATTTTTCAAAGCAATTAAGTTTGTGAAGCAGTAAATTGAGTATTGAGTATTGGGTAGTTAGTAGTGAGAGAGAGCTTCTTTATAAATCATTGCTAACTACCCATACCAATAACAAAAAACGAAATGCTAATAACGACCATCATTTGAGAACCACTGCTTTTTTTCATATCCATAAAAACACCTCACTCCGTTCTGTATATCAATTCAAGTTTAATTAACTGACCTTAAAATCTATATACCAAGTAATACTTATTTTACAATTAAAAATAGATTATTATGAATAAGAAAAAAGGTTTTAGTGCGAACATTGAAAAAGAAACACTTGAAAACACAAATTTTCGAAAAGTATTATACACTGCCGGGCACATGCAGCTTGTGCTTATGAGCCTTAAAGTTGGCGAAGAAATAGGAGCGGAGACTCACAAAGACAACGATCAATTCTTCCGTTTTGAAAGCGGTAACGGAAAGTGTATTATAAACGGAAATGAATATATTGTTAAAGATGGCGATGCGATTATTATCCCCGCCGGAGCATCGCATAATGTAATAAATACCGATAGCGCAAAAGAACTAAAAATGTACACGATTTATGCGCCTGCTCATCATAAAGACGGCATAGTCCGCGCTACAAAAGCTGAGGCAGAAGATGAAAACAATAAGGAAGAATTTGACGGTAAGACAACTGAATAAACGGTCTTAGTTAAAATTTATACCGCCCCTCCCGCATCAAGTGCGGGACAAGCTTTAATCCCCCTCCTTTGAAACGAGGGGGAAACTTGTGAACTACTTCAACAACACTGCCTTTTTTGTATCCATCAAAACTCCATCTGCGTGCAGGCTGTAATAATACACTCCTGATGAAAGCCCTTCGGCGGAGAAGTTTGTTTCGTAGTTCCCTGCCTGCTTATATCCGCTTTCAAGAATTTTGATAAGACTCTTTATAATTATATTTTCGATAGCAAATTTTGCATTTTCGAATTTTTGAATCCATAGTCCGAATAAAGACCAGAATTAATATCTCCGATAGTAATTACCAAAATAGTTCTTACATATTGGTTTTCACAGACTTCTAAAATCCAATTTTCTAGTTTAATCAAATCACTACCTTCACTATTATTTAAAAGTCCTAAATATTTCAATAGTATTGATTTTACTTCAAATTCATTTAAAATTTTCTTTTCAACAAGTAATTCACTTACTTTGAAATATTCCTTTAAGATATCAAAAAATAACTGTAACGTTGAATTGTTAGATTGAGAAACTAATCTTAAAACTCTTGGAATTACGCCATAGGTTACTCCTGCATGAGTTTTTTCTATTTCGTACAAGGCAGATAAAGATGTCTGAAGTATAACTTCATTATCATTTCTCAAATAAAATTCTATGGGTGCAAAAAAATACTTATTTTTTTGCTGCAAATAAGCCTCTTTCATTATAATTATAAAAAACTTTACTAAATTTACATAATCCTGATTGAGTAAATTTTCTTTATTATCATAAATATTTTTTAAAGGTCCATTTTCATATTTATGCAATAATGTGTTTTTTAATTTTTCATTGCTTTCAAAACCATTTGCTTTTATAATAAAGTTTTCCAATTGTTCAGTCCAATACGCTATTTTTTTGAAATCATTCTCACTATACAAAAAACTTAGTATCTTCACCACATATTCATTGATGTTCTCACTTTTTAAACTATTTTTGAGGTTTAATGATTTTAAAAAATTTAATCTTATATTTGTAGGTTCTTTAAAAGGTTCATTTTGTATTAAAGTTATACAATTTATTATACAAGCGTCATTTATTAAATTAGTAATACTTTCTTTTGAATCAAGAAAATTTTTATACACATCAAATTTTTGATATGCATTAATTAATAATTCGGAAAAATTTTGCTGAAATTTGTGCAAATAGTCTAATTCATTTTTATAATAAATTAATACATTTTTAAATAATTCTTCATTTGTTTCAAAATTCTCTAATATAAAATTAGATAAAGAATTAGATAAACCATAATGCATTTTCCTAAAAAGGACATAACTAACTGAAACAAATTCAATATAATTTAATCCTGAAATAATCTTCTTAAAATTTGAATTAGTGTTATATGGGATAATTAAATTTAATATTTTAGTCTGAAATTCTTCATAATTCTTATAATTATAAAAAGAAAATAGAATTTTAAATAATGGTAGTCCATTTGTCAAAAATCTATCATTTTTCCCAATATTCTGATTAAGTTTATTTTTTAAATATTTTAAAATTTCATTAAAATCATATTTATCTTCTTCGATTAATTTTTTTAATTTTTCACTATCCCCGGCCGAAATGGTCTCTCCAAATTTAGGATCAATATAATCATAAGTATCATTCAACAAAAAAAATGTTTCAAAATTATTCGGTTTAAAAATTGAGGTCATATTTAAAAAATTAACTTCAGATTCCGTTAATTCAAATTTTTCAATTTCTCCAATAGTAAAATCATATGTACCTTTTACATAATCTCTATTACTATAATCTTTTTGTGATATTTTATTTTCAAGAATCGGCAAGACTAATGGATTCTTTGAAATTCGACGATAAAGTTCAGGACATTCTTCTTTAAGAAGTTGAACTTTTGCTAGAAATTCTAAATTGCCAGAAGCATCTAATGAAATCTGTTCGCCAAGTTTCTGTTTTTGACATACGAGAATTTCTACTCTTAAATTATTTATAAATTGAATAATCCTGCGAGGATTATTAGAAAAGTAATGTGAAATGATATCCGCTATATCAGAATTAAAGTTTAACCCATTTTTGCGTATTATTTTCTGAGTAAAATTGAATAAATCTAATTCATTATATTGTTTAATTCTGATACTAACATTAAAAAATTTTCTAAGATATTCCTCGGGATCTTGAATTTCCTTTTTTATTAATTTTTTAATGGCAATATCATCCATAGGTATAATAAATATACAAGACTTCTCATCTAGAAAATTTTTAATGGTTAACAAAATTTCTTGTGCAGTTTCGCCATCACATCTATCAATATTATCAATTACAATTATGAGTTTTTTTATCTTATTTTTCTCGGGTTTAGGGAATAATACTTGAACAACCTTTTTATAAACAATTTTTAAAAAATTTTGTTTTGGTGAATCTTCATCTTTTAAAATTTCTGATACTATTTTTTGGAAATATATGCTAAATTGCTCTGGCGAGAATACCTTAGAATAAGCTGTTGTCGTTTTGAAGGCTTTTATGAAATTAACAAATAAAAAACTTAATATAGAGATTGACGCAGTTAAAAGTGTTGCTATTGCTCTTATATCAGACGTTAAAAAACCAAATAAAAGTATATAGATAATAATAGGTAATAAAAACGGTAAATTCCAAAGTATTTTTTTCCAATCAAATGTATTTTCAATTTTCTTATCTACTGTTGTAGTATTATAAAACTCATCTAATATACTTTGAAATTTATTTGATAAATTATAATATTTTATTAACTCTAATAAAAAGCTTCTTCTAAATGCATCTTCAGAATACTTCCACGAATTGTAAATAAATATTGAAACAGAATCAGAATTTATAAATTTATTTTTTAGGCTATGTACTATTGATGACTTACCGGAACCCCATGGTCCAAATAATCCAATATTTAGTGAGTTAGTCAGGTCAACATTTTTCAGAATAAT
>JBHEKU010000040.1:0-9359 GCA_041859205.1 Ignavibacteria bacterium
GCATTAAATCCTATCAGATAGCTTCCGGCAGGTTTATACTCGTTTACAATATTCATTACTTCCTTTCCTAATACATCATACAATACAATGTTTACAAATCCTTCTTCGGCAATATTGTAATTTATGTTTGTTGAAGGGTTGAAAGGATTAGGAAAGTTTTGTGCCAGTTTATAATTTTTAATTACGGTACTGTTAGGAGTTGTATTTACTAATGTACCTGCGCATCCTGCAGCAACCCAGATGTTAATCGGCCCGTTTTCAGGATACAATGCAAAGCAGCTGTCGTTGTTTGCATATCTGTAACCTGCGCGAGGACCAACGGTTTCAGATGTTGCGTCTATTGCATTCATTTTTGATAAATGCGTTGTTATGCCTTGTGAATTTACCGTAACATAATGAATGTTGTCAACTGCGCTGCTTGTTTCAAATGTGAAGTAGTGTATATTTGAATTTCTTCTTCCCATTATATCGGGCTGATAATTCGGGTCTGTGCCGCTTCCCCAGAGTGTGCTTTCACCCGCAAGAACAGCAAAGTTTCCGAAGTTCAATGTTCTGAAATATTTTATATTCCAGTTTGAAGAAGTGAACTGTCTGAACACGCAGATTACGCTTCCGTTAGTGCTTCCGTTAGAAGATAACCTGGCATGTGATTTCGGGTCAGTTGTATTCGTACCGAATTGATAATGTCCCTGAGTCGGCGGTGTTCCGCTTATATCTGACTTTGCAAAAAATACTCTGTTGCTATCGGGGACGCCGCTGAACGATACAACAAGTGAGTCGCTGGTACCGTTTCTTATATATGCGATATCGGAGTAAAGCGTTCTGTAATAATTTGTTGGGGCTACTGCGCATTGCCACCAGTAATTTCCTGACATGTATGAAACTGTCGGCGCAGTAGCAGAATATGGATTTGTTATTCTGGCAAATCTTTGAGTGTTAACTCTTATACTGGCTGCACTCAACGAGTCATAGGAACAGACAAGATACAAGTAAGCATTACTTGTATAGTTTGCATTATCCGATGTAACTCTTATGTTGTAGTATCTTCTTGTTGCTTCAACATCGGGCCATGCGAGGTTAAAGAATGCTCCGGCGAAAGTTGGTGCTTGTAATACTACTCCTGCTGTTAAATATCTGCTTGTGGTTGACGACCTGTATCCGTAAACTGTCCAGATAAATTTTTCACCTGAAGTATTTTCTATAATTTCCATATCCAGGTCTTCATTATTTATTTTATCGGTTCCTCCCAAAAAAGCATTGGCATATCCTGTCCATGAAAGCCCGCCGTTTACAGAATAAACCCATCGCATTGAATCCGGGCTGGTTGCATTTGCAGAATATACATAGCATACCCATATCTTTCCTGCTGTAGCTCCTCTTTCTTCAATGGCAACTGCCATTGCCTTGAGAATAACAGAAGGATTGTTGAGTATTCTTGTGTTGCCAATAATATCAATTTGTGGATGAGAATTTTCAGGTGCCGGTGTAATTGTACCGCCGGTGTAGCTATCTGCAGAGAACTTATCGCCTCTTTCAAGTGCAAGTTGGCGTTCAAGTTCGGATAGCTGAGTTCTGTTAGCAGAATTATCTGCTGTCTTGAGACTTTTAATCTCTTTGATAAGATTTATTTCTATAGGACTTTTTTCTTTTACTACCCGTAAGCCCGTAATATCGTTGTAGCTGGTAGTATTATTGCCCTGGTAAATTTGTAGAGCAGTGTTAGTGGGAGTGAGCTCTTGTGAGTTAATAGAAGTTGTATTCATCAGTGCAAACATCATCAGGATAAAGAGAAAAAACAAAGTACGCGTTTTCATTTTAACCTCCTTTAATTTTTTAATTTGTTTCTTTTATATGTAGGGTTTTGCCTCCTTTTAAATTTTATTAGTGAATTAATTATTAAAAACTTAGCAGTACTAAACATTATTTATAAGTCAAATAATACTGACTTAACAGTTCCCTTCCAATGAAAATTAAAAAACTAAACAGATTTAACACAAATTATAAATTTTATTCTTGAATAAAAAAAAATAATGTTATAACTTGCTCACTCACTTCCTGATAAAAATTATCATCAAATTAATTCACCATTCATCAGTTAGTAAAATCGTTTATAAGGGAAAACAGTCTACACTGCAAAATTATTTGCAAATTAAACTGTAAAATAGTAGTGCTTGTTAAAACACAACTATATGAACTATTTTATTATAATGTAAATCTTCAATAAAAGTCAATAGCGATATTTTCTAAAACTGTTTGCATTTCAAAAAGAGTTCTATTAATTTTGAATTCATAACCCTAATTTCGATGCGTTATATTACTCCCCAAAGAAAAATTCATTATTAATTATTGCTCCATTTATAAATAGTTAATACTAAATTTTTCTTAATTACTTTTTTTTTAATTTTTTAATCTTCCCTGCATGAAAATAAAAAGACTCCTTGTCGATAAAGGCAGAACAGCCTTTGAAATGATTGAGTTCGAAAAACGAACTTCTGTCATCCGAAACCCGGATGGTTCGATTGTATTTGAAATGAATGATATTATGGTACCCAAACAATGGTCGCAGGTAGCGACTGATATTCTTGCGCAAAAATATTTCCGCAAGGCAGGTGTTCCAAAACATTTAAAGAAGGTTGAAGAGAAGGGTGTTCCTGAGTGGCTTTGGCGCTCTGAACCGGATGAAGAAAAATTAAACTTAATTGTTGACGAAGAAAAATATACATCAGAGACAGACTCACGTGAAGTATTCCACAGACTTGCAGGATGCTGGACTTACTGGGGATGGAAACATAAATATTTCAATAACGAAGACGATGCAATAAATTTCTATCAGGACCTTTGCTACATGCTTGCTATGCAAATGGCAGCACCGAACTCACCGCAATGGTTCAACACAGGCCTTAACTGGGCTTACGGCATTGCCGGCCCTTCACAAGGTCACTATTACATAGATGCTGAAACAGGGAAGCTTACAACATCTACCGACGCTTACACGCACCCGCAGCCTCATGCATGCTTTATTCAGTCCGTCAGCGATGACTTAGTGAATGAAGGCGGCATAATGGACTTATGGGTTCGCGAAGCAAGATTATTCAAATACGGTTCAGGCACGGGTTCTAACTTCTCTAACTTAAGAGGCTCCGGCGAAAAATTATCCGGCGGTGGACGTTCATCGGGCTTAATGTCATTCTTAAAAATAGGTGACAGAAGCGCAGGAGCAATAAAATCAGGCGGCACAACACGCAGAGCTGCAAAGATGGTTACACTTGATTTAGATCATCCCGATATAGAAGAATATGTAAACTGGAAAGTAGTAGAAGAAGAAAAAGTTGCTTCATTAGCAGCAGGTTCAAAATTATTGAATCTTCATCTTAATAAAATTATAAAGTCATGTAATACAGTTCATCCTGAAAACGACGGCTACGATAGAAAAACAAATAAAGCACTTGCACAGGCAATTCATGATGCAAGAAAAGCTTTTATCCCTGAAAATTATATTGAAAGAGTAATTCAGTTAGCAAAACTTGGATACAAAGAATTAGAAATTCCTGTTTATGATTTAGACTGGAACTCAGAGGCGTACTCAACTGTCTCGGGACAAAATTCAAACAACAGTGTAAGAGCAACAAACGAATTCATGGAATCGGTTCTTGATGACAAGGACTGGAATTTATACTGGAGAACTGAGCAGAGAAAAGCAAAAAAAGAAAACAGAACAGCGAAGCCTTGTAAGACAATGAAGGCAAGAGATTTGTGGGGACAAATTTCTTATTCAGCATGGGCAAGCGCAGACCCGGGCATACAATTCCATACAACAATTAATGAATGGCATACATCGCCTGCAGGCGGCGAAATCAAAGCATCTAATCCATGCTCTGAATATATGTTCCTCGATGATACAGCTTGTAACCTTGCTTCATTAAACTTAATGAAGTTCTACGATTACGATAAACAGAAATTCGATATAAATAAATACAGACACGCTGCAAGAATCTGGACTGTGGTATTGGAAATCAGCGTATTGATGGCTCAGTTCCCAAGCAAAGAAATTGCAACACTATCATACGATTACAGAACACTTGGTTTGGGTTACGCAAACCTTGGCGCATTATTAATGGTTCAGGGCATTCCTTACGATTCACCTGAATCACTTGCGATAACAGGCGCGCTTACAGCAATTCTTCACATGACAGCTTACTCAACCTCTGCTGAAATGGCAAAGGAGCTAGGTGCATTTGCAAGATACAATGACAATGCCGAAAACATGCTTCGCGTAATAAGAAATCACAGAAGAGCAGCATACAACGTAGGCTCAGAAGAGTACGAAGGACTTTCAATTACACCTCACGGCATTAATAAAAAATACTGCCCTGAAGATTTGCTTGAAGCAGCAAGACAGGATGCAGATAAAGCATTAGAGCTTGGGGAAAAACATGGTTACAGAAACGCACAGGTTACAGTTATCGCACCTACAGGTACAATAGGTTTATTAATGGATTGTGATACAACAGGTGTAGAGCCTGATTTTGCATTAGTGAAATTCAAAAAATTAGCAGGCGGCGGATATTTTAAAATTATTAATGAATCCGTTCCACCGGCATTGAAAAAATTAGGATACACTTCACATGAAATTGATGAGATTATAAAATATACCAAAGGACACGGCTCCTTAATCGGCTGTCCGCATTTGAATGCTCAGTCGTTAACAGATAAAGGATTTACAAAAGAAATTATTGCAATAATAGAAAAATCTTTACCAACGGTATTTGATATAAATTTTGCATTCAATAAATGGAGCTTAAGTGTTGCATTCTGTAAAAACGTTTTAGGTTTCTCTGAAGAGCAGCTTGAAGATCCGAACTTCAATATTTTAAAAGAATTAGGATTTACAAAAGAACAGGTTGAAGAAGCAAATGATTACATCTGCGGAACGATGACAGTTGAAGGCGCTCCTCACTTAAAAGAAGAACACTACCCGATTTTTGACTGCGCAAATAAGTGCGGCAAAAAAGGTAAGAGATATATTAAGACTGACGCTCACATAAAAATTATGGCAGCAGCTCAGCCGTTTATCTCAGGCGCAATTTCAAAAACAATCAATCTTCCGAACGAAGCAACGATTGAAGACATGAAGAATGCATACATGCTTTCATGGAAGTCATGTTTGAAAGCAAATGCATTATACAGAGATGGTTCGAAATTATCTCAGCCGTTAAATTCAGTAACAGATGATGAAGCAATCGGCACAGAAGATATCACAGAAAACCAGGTTACATTTACAAAGAATAACGATATAGTAAAAGTTGCAGAAAGAATTATTCACAGATACATTGCAAAGAGAAGAAAGCTACCGTTCAGAAGAAAAGGATATACTCAGAAAGCAAAGATTGGAAATCATTCAGTTTACCTAAGAACAGGTGAATACGAAAACGGACAGCTTGGCGAGATCTTTATCGATATGCATAAAGAAGGTGCAGCGTTCAGAAGTTTAATGAACTGCTTCGCAATTGCAATATCGCTCGGGCTTCAGCACGGAGTTCCTCTTGATGAATTTGTAGATGCATTTGTATATACAAGATTCGAACCGAACGGAATCGTAATGGGAAATCCGAACATCAAGATGTCTACATCTATAATTGATTATATCTTCCGTGAGCTTGCAGTAACATATCTTGGCAGAAATGATTTATCTCATATTCAGCACGATGATGACTACAAAACTTCACCAATCGATGCGCTTTCAAAATTAGAAAGCGAAGAAGATTTTGATGAAGAGGAAATTTACTCCGAAAGAATTATAGAAGAGAAGCATAAGCCTCTTGATGCAGTTCCTACTTCTTCAATTTCAATAAAGCCGGCACCTGTTCAGTCAGCAGTTGTGGAAGCAGTTGCATCTAACGGCAAGGCAGTTGCAGGAAGAGCTAACATCGAAAAAATTAAGGAAGCAAAATTAAAAGGTTATACAGGCGATATTTGTCAGTCATGCGGAAGTGTAACGATGGTCCGCAACGGAACGTGTTTAAAATGCGTAACTTGCGGCGAGACAAGCGGCTGCTCATAATAAAAGATTAAATATCCAGAACTACAAAAATCCCGCTGACGAAAGGAGCGGGATTTTTTGTTTGTACACATCTTTGTATGCCCTTAATTATATACCTTAAATTATTATAGCAATTAATTGTTTTTTATTCTATATTTGCAGTAGAATATTTTACAAAAAATTCTCATCTTATGGTAATATCTGTATCAATATTCTTCCTAACTTTGTATAATTAAAAATAAAAACAAATAAAATAATAAACATATGGCTGAAGATAATAGCATGAAATTGCGCTCTCTTGAAATCGCAATGGAGCAAATAGAAAAAGATCACGGTAAAGGCGCCGTTATGAAACTCGGCGATAAACCGATTGCAAAGCTTGAAGCTATTTCTACCGGTTCAATTTCGCTCGACTCTGCTTTAGGAATTGGGGGTGTACCAAGAGGAAGAATCATTGAAATCTACGGACCTGAATCTTCAGGTAAAACCACGGTTTGTCTTCACATCATTGCTGAAGCAATGAGAAACGGCGGACTTGCTGCATTCATCGATACAGAACATGCACTTGATACAGGTTATGCACAAAAGCTAGGTGTTGATGTTGGTAATCTTTTAATATCACAGCCGGAGTACGGTGAGCAGGCATTGGAAATTTGCGAAACACTTGTGAGAAGTAATGCGCTTGATGTAATAGTAGTTGACTCAGTTGCAGCGCTTACACCAAGAGCAGAAATAGAAGGTGAAATGGGTGATGCGGTTATGGGTATGCAGGCAAGACTTATGTCACAGGCACTGAGAAAATTAACAGCAGCCGTTTCTAAATCTAATGTTGTTTTGATTTTCACTAATCAACTTAGAGAGAAAATCGGAGTTATGTTCGGAAGCCCGGAAACAACTACCGGCGGTAAAGCGCTTAAGTTCTACGCCTCTATAAGAATGGATATAAGAAGAATCGCTGCTATAAAAGACGGAACAGATGTAATTGGTAACAGAACCAAAGTGAAAATTGTTAAGAATAAAGTTGCTCCTCCATTCAAAGAAGTTGAGTTCGATATACTTTACAATGAAGGAATTTCTAAGATTGGTGACTTAGTTGATTTTGCAGTTAACAAAGAGATTATCAAAAAAGGCGGCGCATGGTTTACATACGGTGAAATGAGAATGCAGGGTAAAGAAGGCGTGAAGAAAGCATTGCTTGAAGATAGAGATGCATTGAAAAAATTATACGGTGAAGTTAAAATTGCTGCGGGAATAGGTGATGCCGGTTCTAACGGAACGCCGGAATCAAACGGAGCCGCAAAGAAAGCGAAAGATGAAAACAAAGAAGAAGTTAAAGAGAAAGCAAAGAAGTAATTAAATAATAAGAAGTTATATGTTAAATTTTTAGAAGAGACCGTTAGTTCGCTGAATTAACGGTCTTTTTTTTGTAGTTTAGTAAGCATGGAAATCACAAAAATTGAGCAACAGCTAAAAAACACAGCGCGATATAATATTTATATCGACGGAGAGTTTGTCCTGGGAGTTTATGATGACACCCTCTTAAAATACCAGTTACGTAAAGGGGATGAAATCACCGCTGAAAAACTAGCGGAGATAAGAGCCTATGATGAATACAATTATGGAAAGAACGTAGCATACAAATTCCTATCATATAAACCGCGCAGCATCAAAGAAGTAAAGAATAAGCTTACCTACAAGAAAATTTCCAAAGAGTCAGTTGAGAAAATCATAGAGCATCTTAAAAAGTATCAATTCCTGAACGATGAATCATATGCGAAAATGTATCTTGAACAGAAGACAAACAGCAAGGGAATGGGAAAGAGCATGGTGACTTTCAAAATGATAGATAAAGGCATCGATAAGGAAATGATTTCAAAAGTAATTGAAGAAAACTATCCCGAAGAAAAACAAATTGAAGCCGGAAAAAAACTCATCGAAAAATACTTAAAGAAGAAACAGAAAATTGAGGATAAGAATGAGCTTAAAAAGAAATGCTATCAGTATTTATTTTCAAGAGGTTTCAGTTACTCAGTAATTGAACAAATATTGAAAATTAATGAAAACGATAAATAGCTTTTAACTCCGCCTTGAAACATTACAATAACAAAGCGGAGTTAAAAATGCATAACAATTATTTCAATAAAATCATTTTCTGTGTTTCACTGAATTCATTCGTTGTAAGCTTATAATAATATACTCCGCTGGATAAATTATTTGCATTAAATTTAATCTCATAAACTCCCGCTTCCTGAATTTTATTCACGTACGAACTCACTTCCTTCCCAATAGAATTATATATCTTTATGCTTACAAAATCTTTTTTTGGAATACTATATCGTATATTTGTTTCAGGATTAAAAGGATTTGGATAATTATTGTAAAGCTTATATTCTGAAGCTGTAGTATTCTGTACAGGTGTTACGCCTACAAGAATATCGGGATCGTACAATCCGAAATACTGAAAGTTTGCGCTTGCTGAAATTGTTCGGATTAAAGCTCCTGTTGTTCCGTTAATTTCATGAACACCCCCACCGTTTGTTACGAGGAAGTTTCCGCTAGGCAGTCTCCATGAACCTCTGTTGCCTGTAACTCCGGTAAGAGTATTAATATACGTTCCGGCAGAATCAAAGATATAAAGACCCGAACCTGCTCCGCTAAAACCGGATACTGTAACATTTCCATTCGGCAGCAGCTGCAGGCTTTGAGGAAAAGACAAGCTTGAATTCACAATAAAGGCAGAGTTAAAACTCCCGTCAAGATTATATTTCGTTACATCATTTGTACCGCTTGAGTTGCTGATAAGTATATCGTTTGCCCTGTATAAAATATCAAAGGGGCTGTTTAGATTACTGTTAATAAAAGCACCCATTGTTACTCCGGCAGTATCGAACTGCTGAATAGTATTCTGGCTTGTTCCTGAACCAACTGTAACAAGAAGATTTTTATTCGGCCTGAAAGCTATTCCTCTCAGGTTATCAAGTATTGCGTTGTTAATACCTCCTGCAGGAGCGAACAAACGAACGAACGCTCCGCTTGTGTCAAACATAAAAACACCATCCGTTATCTGGTCGGATACAATAATTTTATTATTGTAAGTTTGCAGCGCATGCTTAGGACTGCCTAAATTAGGAGCTGAGGGTGGTATAAAATTATTATCAACTAAATCGCCCGTTACAGCATCAAATGCAAACACATTGTCGTTTGTCCATTCAGGAACAAGTAGCAGCTTGTTTAAGCCTCTTCTTGGCGAAAGGACTACATCATAAAGGCCATTTGTATTATCAATTATTCTTCCGTCAGCATACACAATTTTTGATGT
>JBHEKU010000064.1:0-3986 GCA_041859205.1 Ignavibacteria bacterium
GTATCTCCCATGAAAACCTGGGCAGGATACGAATTATACCATAGAAACCCCAGCGAAGCTCCTGCCAAAGCAGTGCAATAAATTGCAAGCTCGCCGTTTCCTTTCAGATAAATTATATTCAAATATTTTGCAGCTTCTACATTTCCCGATACATATGCAATCACACCAAGTGTCAGAGCTACAATTCCAACTGTTCCTGTCGCTAAACCGTCTAGTCCATCAGTCAGGTTTACTGCATTTGAAGTTGCGACAATTATAAACACGACTATCGGTATATAGAAATAAGAAAAATCAAATTCGTAATTCTTTAAAAAAGGAATTGTTGTAACCGAATTTATATTATGAAACTCCGGTAAAAAATAAACCAATGCTGCCACTGTTAGACCTACCAATAACTGAAATAGTAATTTATATTTTTCTACCAGTCCTTTTTTATATTTTTTTATAACCTTCAGATAATCATCAAGAAATCCTACAGCGCCAAGAGAAATCGTTACAAACAACATTATCAAAACATATGTATTACTTAAATCTCCCCAGAGTAAAACAGGAATTAAAACTGAAAGCAGAAGGATAAATCCTCCCATTGTTGGTGTACCTGCCTTTGACCAGTGAAATTTTGGACCATCTTCTTTTTTAGCTTCACCTATTTGTTTCTTTTTAAGAATGTTAATTATTTTAGGTCCAATAATAAAACAAAATAACAAAGCTGTTATTGCAGCCATTGCAGAACGAAACGTGAGGAAACGAAATACATCAAATCCCGGAGGACTGAATTTTGCGTTTATCCATTCAGCAAGTTTATAGAGCATTAGAATTTTGTATTAAGTTTTCCACAACTTCTTCCATTTTCATTCCGCGTGAACCTTTGACGTAAATAACGTCGTTCTTCCTGATATTATTTTTTAAGTGACTGATTAGATCAGTTTTCTTTTCAAAGTATAAATTGTTTTTTACACCCTTTGCAGACTTGTATGTGTTCAATGATTCAGGACCTGTTGTAAATAAATTTTCAAGTTTAAGTTTTGACGCAAGTGTTCCGATGTATCCATGCTCTCTTTTGCTTACTTTACCAAGCTCAAGCATATCGGATAGTACTGCGAATTTTCTTCCTTTGGTATTAAATTCTTTTATTGTTTCCAATCCCATCTTAACTGAGTCAGGATTACTGTTATAAGCATCGTTTATAATCGTCAGCCCGTTCTTTTTTATTACTTCCATTCTCTTTGAGCTTGTCGGCTTAAATTCTTTTAGTGCTTTTCTGATTTTCATAGGAGAAATGCCAAAATACAATCCTGTACTCGCTGCTGCTAAACCATTTACTATTGAGTGTTTTCCGAAAGTTGCCACTGTTACATTAAAAGAATTTTTTTTATAGCTAATGCTTAACTCAGGTTCAAAATTTTTGTTAAATTTTACAAACTTACCTTTTACATCTGCGTTCTTCTTATTGGAATAAGTAAATTTATTTTCTTTTTTTAACTTATTTGAATAATTTTTTATAAATTCATCGTCAATGTTAGAGAAACAAACACCATTATTTTTTTTCAGGTAATCGTACAATTCAAACTCAGCCTTTGCAACCCCTTTTATAGTTTTAAAAAACTCAAGATGCTCTCTTCCAATATTTGTTATCATTCCGTACTTAGGTTTTGCAATCTCACATAAATATTTTATCTCTCCAAAGTGATTGCATCCTACTTCAAGTACAGCAAAATCATGTTTGTCATTCAATTTTAATAATGTCAGAGGCAATCCAATGTGATTATTAAAATTACCTTCAGTCTTCAATACACTGTACTTCTGTGCAAGAACGCATGATACTAAATCTTTTGTTGTTGTCTTACCATTACTCCCGCCTATGCATAAAACCGGAATTTGAAATTTCTCAAGATGCTGTTTTGCAAAAGCTCCAAGAAATAAAACTGTATCTGCTACAACTATAAAAGAACTTTTTTTAAAATCTTTTTTATTTTTTAAGAACCATTTCTTCTCTACAACTGCAAGCTTCACACCTTTTTTAAAAACATCCTTCAGATATTTATGGCCGTCTGTATTATCACCTTTTATTGCAAAAAAAATCTGTGTGTCTTTTATTCTTCTTGAATCTATCTCTGCAGATTCAAAATTATATTTACTGACTTTCTCAATATTATAAAATCCTTCCGTATCTATTCTGAAAAAATCTTCTGCTCTTATCACTTTGCTAAATAAGAATATTTTTGAACCATTTCTTTATCGTCAAAGTGCGACCTTACTCCGTTTATTTCCTGATAAGTTTCATGCCCTTTACCGCAGATTAAAATAATATCTCCTGCCTTACTCATTCTTATTCCTTTTTCGATTGCTGTCTCTCTATTTTCATCGATCTCATAATTTTTATTTACAGCGCCTTTGCGAATTTCTCTGATAATATCTAATGGCTTTTCAAAGCGGGGATTATCAGAAGTAATAATTGAATAATCCGAAAGCTCTGTTGCAAACTTTCCCATTACTGGGCGCTTCGTTACATCTTTATTCCCGCCGCATCCAAATATTGTTATCACTTTACCATTTTTATTTTCATTGTTAACAATTTCTCTTGCAGACTCAATTGCATTCTTTAATGAATCAGAAGTATGTGAGTAATCGACTACAGCATATGCTCCGTTCGGTAACTCGATTTTATTAAATCTTCCGTTCACTCCTTCAAAATTCTTTAATGAATTATTTATTGAGTCATAACCTATATCATAGTTTCTAACGCAGGCAATAGATGCCAGCATATTATAAATATTGAACTTTCCTGTAATGTTAGAATTAATTTTTACATCTTTTCCTTTGATCTCAAAGCTTAGTCCTTTTAAATCAAAGTTTGGATTTTCAGCTTTGAAATCAGCATCATTATTTAAAGCATAAGTGATTTTTTTTGCTTTCGTATCTGCAAGAATTTTTTCACCGTATATGTCATCAAGATTTGTGATTGCAAATGAATTATCTGAAAGTCCGTCAAACAAGATTTTTTTAGCTTCGAAGTAATTTTCCATGTTATGATGAAAATCCAAATGCTCGCTCGTAAGATTTGTAAAAATCGCAGTATTAAAATTCAGACTGTAAACTCTCTTCATAACCAATGCAATTGAAGAAACTTCCATAACGCAATACTGATATCCCTGCTTCACCATCTCGCCAAGCATTGAACAAATTTCAACGGATTCAGGAGTTGTTAATTTCGATTCAACTTTAAAATCACCTATCTGATAATCTATAGTGCCAAGTAAACCTGTTTTATATCCGGAGTTTTCTAAAAATGTTTTTATCAGATAAGTTGTTGTAGTTTTTCCATTCGTCCCGGTTACACCAATCAATTTTAATTTTTCCGAAGGCAACTCATTATAAACGTTCGCAAAAAGTGCCATAGTTTTTCTTGCATCTTTAACTGATAATACATTTGCAGGTATTTCATTTACATCTAAATCAATATCTGTTACTATAGCTTTTGCACCGGAATCTATTGCAGATTTTATATATTTCGAACCGTCATCTTTCAATCCTTTCAATGCAAAGAAAATATAATTTTCTTTTACTTTTCTGGAATCATAAGCAAGCCCCTCAATAAAAAAATCAAACTGAGGATTTCCGCGAACATTTGTAATATTTAATAATTCCGAATAATTCACTTATCGTTAATTAATCTGCTTACAGAATAAAGTTATTTTTGAATTAGGAAGCTGCGTACTTCCTGATTTCGGCATCTGGTCAATAACTTCTCCGCTGCCGTTTATATCTATATCAAATCCGCTTGCTGAAAGAACATTTATTGCCTTACGTAAGCTATATCCTTTCACATCCGGAACCTGTAAAACACTTTTTAATTCTACCTCTTTGTTTTTTACAACAAGCTTTACAGTTGTTTTAGCGTTTATATCTACTTTTGAATTTGCATCGGGGAGCTGAGTTTCTACAACTAAAAAATTATTTGATTTAGAGTTCTCCGGATAAACAAC
>JBHEKU010000138.1:0-44706 GCA_041859205.1 Ignavibacteria bacterium
GCACTTCATAACTCATAACTCATAACTCATAACTCATAACTCATAACTCATAACTCATAACTCATAACTCATAACTCATAACTCATAACTCATAACTCATAACTCTAAAACCCTGTCAATGCCATTCAGAAAAAATCTACCTATTAGTACTAATAGGTACTACTGCCTGCAAATGTTTTTTCTTTCTGTTTAATTTCCGCTTTGTAAATTCCATTCCTTACTTATCAACGGAGAAAGGAATCGCTTCAGTTATATATAACTCTTAATTCATAACTCATAACTAAAAAAAAAGGAGCATCATCATGTACAACATGAAGATAAAAATGAAATTTGTAAAACTTAAAGCCATGGGGCTGCCAATGTATAAAATATCGGAAGAGCTTGGAGTTCACCGCTCGACCTTAACAATGTGGCATCAGGAGCTTGCCCCGTACATTTTAATTGCCAAGCAGGATGCTATGGATGAAATGCTTTTTGAGAATGGACATAGCAAGCTTGACAGAGTGCAGATGTTATGTTATCAGCTGAACGGACTTTATGCAATTCTTGATAAGAGACTGGACGACAGCGATGAAAATGAAATCAGCATTAACAGAACTCTTAACCAGATTTACAAAATCACCAAGATTATTCATCTGGAAGCGAATGAAAAACAAATTGAAAGATTTATGCAGGGAAGCCGTATAAAAGTGAATATAAAAACAATGCATCCTGTTAGTGAAAATCCTGAAGAAGAAAACGACCCGCTTTTTGAAGAAGCGCCGATATGGATTACTGACGCCGAAAAGTTTGAAACGCATCAGCCTGAAAATGACTATGAACAGTACTATGGCACTAATTTAGATAATGCAAAAGAAATTACAGATGATGAATTCACATTAGATATTACATCAGAAATTTATATGGAAGAAGATATTAATGAGAAAGATCCGGCAGTGCAGGACTTATTTAAGAATACAATAGGAAGAAAACTGAGAGCGCAAAAAGAGGCTGCATTAGAAGAATCCGACAAAAATCCGACGACAAAAGAAAATGTCGAAAAAGAATATGCGAGAAAAGAAAAAAGGATAAATAGAAATGCCCCGTTAATATAAATTAACAGGGCTTAAATTTACAACGATGCAATTTTTATTTAATGCTTATCATAAGTTTATACTCGCCTTTCCATGGGTCGCCTGACATTTGATTTTCGGAAAGGACAATAGTCCAATCGCCTGATTCGTTAAAATCGAATTTAGCTTTTACTCCGAAAGGTCCTTCGGCTTTTCCGGATGGACTTATAATCTGGGCAATTCTTATATTAGCATTTGGTTCTTTTTCAGGATATGCAGCCATTACTCTGGTAATCATGCCTTGTCCTTTTTTTGCATCAACTACATAACTTATACGGTCACTTATTCCGTTTATTTTTCCGTTAAGCATTACTTCTGTTGAGCCTGCAGGAAAGTTGACACGAATTGCTCCTGATTTATCTCGTAGCGATTCTTTTTTTTCAGTCTCTTTTTTTTTCTTCAACAGTTTTAACAGGTTCTTCTTTCTTTTCAGTTTGTGTAGGAACAGGTGTTGTGTTCGTAGGCGGTGTAGTGTTTTCCTGCGGTTTATTAGTTGTTTCGGTTTTTTCGTCTTTTTTAGTACAGCCTGTAAAATAAACAAGGCAGGATAGAAATAAAATGAATGAGATTTTTTTCATAGGTACGTGTAAAATAAAATGAGTTAAAGATATTTTTTAAAAATTATTTAATGCTTATAGTTAGTTTATATTCGCCTTTCCATTCGTCATCGGCGCGTTGGTTTTCACTGATAATTAATTTCCAGTCGCCCGATTCATTCAGGCTGTATTTTATTTTATCTGTAAAAGGTCCGTCGCCTTCACCTTTAGGACTTATTATCTGTACAAATCTTATATTTGCGTTTTTTTTGTTTGCAGCCGTTACCTGCGCATTTAAAGTCTGTCCTTTGCTTACTTCAAAAACGTATGTAGGCTCGTCACCGAATCCTTTAATGCTTCCGTTAAGCGTAACTTCCGTTACGCCGGCAGGGAACTTAACACGAATAGCGCCTGATTTATCTCTGAGCTCTTCTTTTTTCTCAGGCTCTTTGCTTTCCTTTTTTTCCTCAGTAGAGGCATTTGCATCAGGTTTTTTTTCAGTTGTAGTTGTAGGCGATTGCGAAGTAGTTTCGGTTTTCTTTTCAGTTGTAGTTTCCGGCTTCTCATCTTTTTTAGCGCAGCCGATGAGAATAAAAGAAATAATAATAACGAATATTGGAATAATTTTTTTCATAATAAATTGGGGTTCATTTATTGAAGTTATTACCAATATACAAAAAAATAAAAGAGGTTTTTATTGCATATTCTGTCTTATGCTATTCTCTTATGCTATTCTGTTTCTTTTATTTTTTCCCAGTCAAAATCTTTATCGACAAAAGGGAAATAGCGGTAGTTCATTGGTCTCTCCCGGCGGTTTTGAGGCCAGCTTTCCCTGGTAAAAATAAATTTACCGGGTTTGAAAACAATTTTATCAAGTCCCAGCATTGAGTGTAAAGGAGCAGTTGGATAATCAAATTCAATCCACATTACATCCTGGGCTATATCGTCTTCCATGCGTTCTATAATTATTGTTATCTTATATTCTTTTAATCGTGCGCCTCCGTTTACAAACAGGTAGTCATAGCCAAAAGTTTGCGATGTATCTTTAGCGGGTTTTATCTGTTCGAATATTACTGTTTTTTCCTTATCCTTGCTGAATGCTTTATGGGTTACTTTATAAAAATTTGTATCTGCAATCCGTGTTTCGTTCTCGTAAATATTGAATCCGAATTGATAGAATGGCAGCTGCGCGTTTGTGGTTTTGACTGCTACAAATAAAATAAAAAGCAGAATGATTTTTTTCATAAAAAATTTATTAAAATTTATTGTTTAATTTTTTCCCAGTCAAAATCTTCTTTTATAAAGTGAAAGCTTCTGTTATTCTGCATCCGGATTCGTGTATCTTTCGGCCAGTATTCTTCTGTAAATTTGAATGTTCCCGGTTGGAAAGGCAGCTTATCGATGCCGATGGAAGTCCATGCAGATGCATGTGGGTTATCGAATAAAACTTTCATAGTATCTGTTCCTTTAGTAATAATTATTTCTCCAGTTCTTTCAAAAAACAAATCACCTGATAGAAAAAAATCGTAATCATAGCCAAGATTTTTTGACGTATCACCGGGAAATATATCTTTTGAAAAAATAATTTCACCTGGTTTTTCCCTGTCATAAGTGGTAATGGTTGCTGTAAATTTTCGCGAGTCTGTTATGCGTTCGTCATTATCGTAAATATTGAACATGAACTGGTAAAATTCTAATTGCGCATTTGCTGTTTTAAAACATGAGAAGAGCATAAATAAAAAGAAAAATGATTTTATAGTTTTCATGATAATTTTAGTTTATTCTATTCTAATTTTTTCCCAGTCAAAATTTTCATCTAAGAATGAAAAATATCTGTTATCCATCGGTCTGTCTCTTCTGTTTTTAGGCCATTCGTTGTTTGTGATTTTAAATGTTCCTTTTTTAAATTCAAGTTTATCTATTCCGAGTGATGCCCATGCAGATGATTTTGGATTATCTACAATTATTTTCATTGAGTCATTGAATTGTACAATACTAATTTCAGCAATAAACTCGAATAATAAACCGCCGGTTGCTTTATATCTATAATCATAGCCTAAGTTCTTTGATGTATCACCGGGAAAAACCTGTTCGCTTTGAAAAATTTCTTTAGGCTTTTCACGCTCAAATATATTAATGGTAATCTGAAATTTCCGCGAGTCAGTAATCCGCTCACCGTTATCATAAACGTTGAACATGAACTCAAAAAATTCAAGCTGCGCATTGGCTGATTTAAAACAAACGAGAAGGATAAAAAGAAGAAGAAATTTTTTCATGAAGTTAATTTTGAAGTTTCAGTTTTTACTTAAAAAAATAACAATTGTTCCTCAGATTAACCACAGAGAACACATAATTTTACTCAGAGAACACAAAGACACTTTATTGGGGATTACATTTAATAATATTCTGTGGTCTTTGTGATTAACCTCTGTGTTCTCTGTGGTTAGATATAAGTCTGCGGATAAGGAATTTTCTTTCATTAATGGAGATTTATATGTAATATTAAGAGTATTTCATAAAACAAACAAATAAATGAAAAAACTGATTTTTGTATTTGGACTTTTACTTTTATTCGTCTCCTCTCATGCCTTCGCTCAGGAAGTAATTGCTTCAAAAGATGCTAAAGATAATATAGGCAAGACAGTTCAGGTAAAAGGTAAAGTAGTAAGTATCTTCGCATCAAAAAACGGAAATACATATATAAACTTCGATGAAAAATCTCCAAACCAGACATTTACAGTTGTCTTGTTCAAAGATTCTGCCGTCGATATAAGTAATATCTCTGAAGGCAAAATTTTGACCGTATCAGGCGAGATAAAAGACTATAAAGGAAAGCCGGAAATTGTACTTACAAAGGCTGACCAGATTATAAGCGTCGAATAGTTATAAAGATTTTTTTCTGTAAAAAAAGCCGTTCAAATTTTTCATCTGAACGGCTTTAATTTTTAAAGCTATTTTGAATTTTTAAATTTATTTCACCAGCATCATTTTTTTAGTTGCAGTGAATTCACCTGCTTCAAGCTTATAGAAATAAATTCCGCTTGAAAGGCTTCTGCCGTCGAAATCGATACCGTAATCACCTGCAGTCTTAATCTCGTTTACTAACGTCATAACTTCTTTACCGAGTATATCAAATATCTTCAGCTTTACTAATCCTGTTGTAGGAATCGAATACATAATCCTTGTACTCGGATTGAACGGATTAGGATAATTCTGAGACAGATTATACTTGCCCGGCAATATTGTATTTTGATTTCCGTTACTTGTTATTACGCAGCTCATAGAATCTGTTAAGCAGAACAGCTTTGATGTTGTAACCGTTGTAGGATAAAATCCTCCCGGTATCCATATCTTTACTTTGTTGTTTACTATACTTGAAGATATAAGTCCCCAATAGTTTGATGCTGAGTTCGCCCCTCTGCCAATTAATGGTGAAGACGACCAGCTTGAATCAGCAATGTTATAAACCTGTATTGAATCCTGTGCGATCGGCGCAGGAGTTGTTTCACCGAGCACAACATAAAATTTACCGTTTACTGCATGACCGCCCGGGCGTGAGTTGGTGCCTCGCATCGGCATATCAGCTTTTTGTGACCATGTAATTGAGTTTGCATTTGCTCCTATGGTACCGACCCAGAAGTCTTTTCTGAATGCGCCGGAATATCCCGAAGCTACAAATAACTTGTTGCCGCTTATTCCTCCGGCAAAGCTTCTTCTTCCAAATGTGGCAGGAAGTGAATCCGTTGCTCTATCCCATGTATTTAGTCCGGGTCTGTAAATTTGAATACCTCTATAGTAGGTTGACCATCCGCCCATCATACAAAAGATGACGGAGTCGCCCCAGCTTTCAGCAACGTTTCCGGAGACAGGAGTTGGAATATTTGCTACAGTCGTCCATCCTGCAGTGGGTTCATATTTGTAAACCAGATTATTTGCAGCACCGGTAAGAGTTAAACTACCGCCTCCGATGTAATATAAAGCATTGCCGCATTTGACTAAGTCACCTGCAGCTTTAGGTCCCGGTAAATCTCTGCCGGCGCTCCAGTTACCTGAGTTAATTGCGTATCTTGTTACCGTTGTTCCTGCCGCAGGATTTGTTAATGTTCCTGCATTAACGCTTCCGCCGGCAACATATAAAGTATCGCCTAAAGATGCTGATGCATGTCCGCCTATAACGCCTGCGCTGTAAGGAGGAATCAGACCGTAGTCACAAACCTTTGTAGGGTTAACTACTGAACCGCCTGTATTGAGTTCTACATTCCATGTTGCTGTAATTTCTGCAGGGCTTAAAGCTCTGCTGTAAAATCTGAATTCATCCAGCTTATCACCTGCCGGAAATGAATTCGCTGTTCCGTATCCGCCGACCTTAAATGGAACTGCTGCATTCAGGTTTAATGCAGGCTGAGGGGTAGCGCTTTGGAATACACCATTAACATAAGTTCTGATTTCGGGTACAGTATTGTCGTAGACAAAGTGTATTACGTTTGAGCCGGGAATAACACCGGTAACATTTACGTTAGCAAATGTAGCCACACTGGCTCCTCTTAAAGTAATGTTACCTGCACCGGCAGCTCCATTAGTAAAACAGCGGAAGCTTGTGGTAACGTCATTACCAAAAAGGTATGTAGTCCCTGTAAATGTGCCGGACATCCAGAAAGAAATTGTCCAGCTTGATGTACCTAGGTT
This sequence comes from Ignavibacteria bacterium, assembly GCA_041859205.1. GTDB lineage: Bacteria > Bacteroidota > Ignavibacteria > Tepidaquicellales > Tepidaquicellaceae > JAFDZO01. Next base: position 6,335 of record JBHEKU010000138.1, read on the forward strand.
CATATTCCAGCCTGTGTTTACATAAGAATTTGAACCTGTGCCTCCTGCTCCTATAAGAGCATTTCCGAACTGACCGCCGGGTCCTAATGTTTGTGTTAGCAAAGTTGCCTCAGGAGTTCCCTGACCGGGAGCGGCTAAGTTTGGAGTTGTTGTAGTGCCTGTGTTGAATTTGTAATAAAGAATTTCCGGAACGGATTGAGAGAATAAATTAACGTTGAGGAAAAAACTTACTACAATAAATACAAAAAAGTATTTAATTGCTTTCATTTTTTTTATTACTCCGTTAAAATTTATAAGAGGTAATTAAAAATAGTAATACTAATATGCAAATACAATTAATTGAAGTTTATAGTTAAGTTAAGATTCAAATTTCCAAGTTAATTTCATTTTAAAATATATTTCCTTAATTTTCCGAAACCTCAAAAGAAACCCCATGAAAAAAATCTCAAGAAGAGATTTTGTAAAACTTGCAGGTTCTTCAGTTGCCTTCGGAGCAATCGGCACTGCATTTCCATCCTTATTAAGCCGTGAACAAATTATTGAAGGCGCTGATAAGTACGACCACATAGTTGTTCTAATGTTAGAAAACCGTTCGTTTGATAATATGCTCGGCTATCTGTATCAGCAAAATGAATTACCTCCGGGAGAATATTTTAACGGCGTTGCCGGAAAGAATTTTTCTAATCCTGTTACCGTCCCTGATACAACTTACTCTGTAGATAGTGTTCATGTTTATCCCGGAACTGTAATGACGGACCCAAGCCCGGACCCCGGTGAAGAATATCCGCATATTAATACTCAACTTTTTAATACTATTTTACCGGACTCTAATAAGTTCAGACATGTTGCAAATATGCAGGCGCCGTTTAATGAACCGTTTCCTCTGCCTAATCCTGCGCCGATGAACGGATTTGTCAATGATTATATCTACTATTATAAATTGTACATGGGAAGATATCCGACAGTAGATGAATTTAAAATAATAATGGCATGCTTTCCGCCATCTGCAATTCCTGTAATGAGCACTCTTGCAAAGAGTTTTGCAGTTTGTGATAACTGGCATTGCTCAGTCCCCAGCCAGACATTTTGCAACAGGACATTTTTTAATTCATCTTCTTCATGGGGATATGTTAATAATTCTCCTGCAGAGAAATGGGCTTTGAATTTTGCGCCGACTATCTATAACAGAATGCAGGATGCAAATCAGCCGTGGAAAATTTATTTTGACGTTCTTGATGTAATACCTTCGACTTTGCTTCTACACTTTTTGAAATTGAAAGATTACATAGGTAATTTTTGTACGATGGAAGGATTTTATAATGATGTAAAGAACGGAAATCTCCCCAAGTATAGTTTCATCGAACCAAGAATGCACTGGTTTCATAATGATGAACATCCACCGGATGAAGGTCCTCATCAGAATACAAATTTTCCTACCCCTTCAAATGTTTTAGCAGGGGAGCAGCTTATTCATAATATTTATACTGCGATAAGGAATTCGGACAGCAAAACAGGAAGTAATTATCAGAATACTTTGTTTATGATTACCTATGATGAGCACGGCGGATGCTTCGACCACGTGCCGCCTAAACCTGCTGCGCCGCCGTATATAATTCCTCCTTTTCCGCATGCTTATGAAAACGGATTCAGGTTTGAACGCTCAGGAATAAGAGTGCCTACAATACTTATATCATCTTACATAGCGGAGAAAACTATAGTGCATACTCCCTTTGAGCATACATCGGTAATAAAAACTCTGTGTGAAAAATATGGAATGCCTCATCTTACGGATAGAGATTTACTAAATCCTAATACGCTGAATTCCGTTTTTAATCTCAGCACACCAAGAAGCAGAGATAACTGGCCGGTTACCCATCCGCGGCAATTACCTGTAGATGCAGATAAGGAATATTACAGCAACGAATCTTTGACCGGCTTCCAAAGAGATTTAATGCTATTGGCAAAGGCATTGGGAAAAGTCGGCGGTTCAAATCCTGTTACTATTGCTGACGGAATAGAAATTTTAAACAGCGCAAAAAAGAATTTAGGATTAAACTTCTGCTTGTAAATTACAATATGAAAAAATCATTCTATATAATTTTATTATCAGTAATCAGTTTATTAATTCTATCAGGAAATTCTCATGCTCAAAGATTAAAATTTTACGAAGCATTTGATTCTCTGAATGTAGAAGAGAGAGGATGGAAATTAATAAACAATGATAACGGAGTGCAGGAGTATCCTGCCTTTTTTACAACTTTCGACTATTATCAGTTAGGCACACTCGCGCCTCATGCCGGAAATTATTTTATAAAATTTAATTCCCTTAATGCAAATGAAAAAGGTGTAATAGATGAGTGGGTTATACTTCCGCAAATTACAGATATAGAAAAGTATGATACACTTTCATTCTGGTGCGGAGCAGTGGATAAAAAATATAAGGATTCAATCCGTGTTTATGTTTCAACGACGGATAATAATATTTCCAGTTTTCAGCTGCTCGATAATTTTAAAGTCGACGGTCCGGCAGGGAACTGGCATAAAAAAAGCTACGCTTTAAAAAACTACATAGGACAAAAAATATATTTTGCAGTTAATTACTATTTAAAAAACGGCGGACCTTATGGCTCAAGTTCCGATAATATATGGATGGGGCATTTTTCCGTTTCCAATCCTTTTGGAAAAGGTGTAGAGGCAAAGGAGTATAAGCTTGCGCAAAATTTCCCAAATCCTTTTAATCCTTCGACTGATATTACTTTCAGTATTCCGGCACCCGTTAAGGTTACTTTAAAGGTTTATGATTTATCCGGAAAAGAAGTTGCCGAGCTGGCAAATAGTGATTTTGCTGCCGGGAATTACCTTATAACATTCAATGCCGGACAGCTTGCAAGCGGAGTATATTTTTATAAATTGAAAGCAGGCAGTTTTACAGATACGAAGAAAATGGTTCTTTTGAAGTAAAATGTTGTAATAAACTGATAATACTGCATTTGTTTAAAGGCAAATCAAAGGATTTTTCCATATACTTCATTATTTCCACTGAATTTAATCCCTGTAAATTGTATCTTCAAAGTTACCTTTATTAAATTTTTTATTTGGTAAATGGCGAATAATTCGCCCTTGTAGCTCAGGTGGATAGAGCATCAGTTTCCTAAACTGAGTGTCGGATGTTCGAGTCATCCCAAGGGCACAGCTCTAATTTCAGATTTCAGATTTCAGATTTCAGATATTGTCGAAATTTTTAATCCAATTTGAAATTCATCATTTGAAATTTGAAATTGAATAAGACAATATTAATAACAGGCGGAGCAAAAAGATTAGGAAAAGAGATTGCACTATCTCTTTCCACATTCGGGCATGATATAATTCTTCATTACAACCGTTCAACGAAAACTGAAATTGAAGAAGTCAGTCATGAGCTTGCAAAAAATGGCTCGATAGTATTTCCGATTAAAGCAGATATCTCGAATGTAACTGAAATAAAGTCGATGTTTAAAGTTATCGGAAAAGAATTTCCGAAACTTGATGTTCTTATAAACAACGCTGCAATTTTTGAGAACTATGATTTCTTTGATATAACTGAAAAGATATTCGATAAGTTTATAAATACGAATTTAAAGAGCGGATTTTTTTGCGCGCAGGAAGCCGCAAAGATAATGATGAAGTCAGATTTCGAGCAGGGAAAAATTATCAACATGGCATCGCTTGGCGGAATACTGAACTGGACGGGATATATGCCCTACGGAATTTCAAAAGCTGGTGTAATAAAAATGACTTATCTGCTTGCAAAAAAACTTGCGCCGAAAATTTTAGTAAATGCAATTGCTCCCGGAACAATATGGATAGACGGCGATGAAAATGAGAATGTGAATCCGGCTGAAACGAAGAAATACCCTATGAAAAAAATAGGCAAAGCAAAAGATATTACATCAATTATGAATTATTTAGTAAACGAAAATAAATATATTACCGGACAGGTTATCGCAGTTGATGGCGGCAGGTCGATAATTTCTTAATTTAAATTTTTAATGGCACGAATTGTAAAGGCACCAAAGGCATATCACAATGCTAAATTTTTAAACTCCCCTGCAGGAAGAAGTACAAGAATTTTAACAGAGTATCTTGAACCTCTGGAGCGTTTCAAGAAATATAAAATAAATCATACAATAGTTTTTTTCGGCTCCGCAAGAATAAAATCAAAAGAGCAGGCTGAAAAGAATTTGAGAAGGTTAAAAAAGAATAGCCCGACACCGGAGCTGCTAAAGCGAGCAGAGATGGATTTAATGATGTCGAAGTACTATGAAGATACAGTTGAAATGGCTTATCTTCTTAGCAAGTGGTCTAAGTCATTGCCAAAAGATAAAGAGTTTGTAGTTTGTTCAGGCGGCGGTCCCGGAATTATGGAAGCTGCAAATAAAGGCGCTGCTAAAGCAGATGCGTATTCGATGGGTTTAAATATTTCATTGCCCTTCGAACAGTTCCCAAATCCGTACATAAGCCCTGAGTTAAATTTTGAATTCCATTATTTCTTCATGAGGAAGTTCTGGTTTGCTTATCCAGCGAAAGCTTTGGTAATTATGCCGGGAGGATTTGGAACTCTTGATGAGCTTATGGAAATTTTAACACTTGTGCAGACACAAAAGCTTCATAAGAAAATGTTCATTGTAATTTATGGAAAAGAATTCTGGGATAAGATTATTAATCTTGAAGCATTAACAGATTACGGAATGATTTCCAAAGAGGATGTAAAGCTCTGGAAATACGTAGATACACCCCAGGAAGGATTTGAATATCTCAAATCTAAATTGACAGTAAAATATAAACTAAACAACAAGACAGTATGATTGTAAGCATGACGGGCTACGGAAAAGCCGAAGGTCAATATGGGGATAGAAATTACACCATAGAAATCCGTTCAGTCAATAACAAATTTTGCGAGATAACTTTTAAGTATCCGAAATTTTTATACACAAAAGATTTTGAACTGAAAGATACAGTAAGAAAAAAAGTTTCCCGCGGAAAACTTAGCATTTACATAAGCGTCGGCACCGATAAAAATGATGAGAATGATTTTAAAGTAGACAAGGAAAATGTAAAGACGTATTTCAATGTTCTGAAAGATATAAGAAAGACAATCGGCTCGAAAGAGAAAATTAAGCTTGAGCATATTTTAACTTTTTCAGAATTTATAGCGAAGGATGTTACCAACGAACTTACAGATGAAGAGTTCAAATTTATTCTTGAATTATTGAATAAAGGAATAGACGATTTAATTAGCATGAAAATCAAAGAAGGTGAAAGTCTTCGTGATGATATAATGGGCAGAGTGAAACTGATTGAAAGTGAATCAGCGATAATAGAGAAAATATCACTTGAGAATATTAAAGATGAAAGAGATAAACTATTTGCAAAAGTTGAACTGCTTTTAGGTGATAAAAAGTTAGTTGATGAAAGCAGGGTTGAGCAGGAAGTTGTATTGCTTGCAGAGAAACTTGATATAAGTGAAGAATGTGTACGTTTAAGAAGCCATACAAAATATTTTGAAGAGTATGCAGCATCAAAAGAACTGGCAGGAAGAAGATTGAATTTCCTTACGCAGGAAATCAATAGAGAGATTAACACGATGGCTTCAAAATCATTAAACGCAGAAATTTCCCAGAGAGTATCCGCATTAAAAGAGGAGCTTGAAAAAATAAGGGAACAACTGCAAAACATAGAATAATGCTTTTTGTTATATCAGCTCCTTCGGGCGCAGGAAAAACTACAATAGTAAGAGAGCTTTTAAAAATTCATAATGATTTAATTTTTTCAATCTCTGCTACTACAAGAAATAAAAGAGGGAATGAAGTCCATGGGCACGATTATTTTTTTCTGAGCAAGGAAGAATTCAACAGCAAAATTAAAAATAACGAGCTTGTTGAATATGAAAATGTGTATAAAGATGATTACTACGGGACGCTGAAATCTTTTATCGATGAAAGTCTTGAAAAAGGGAAACATGTAATTTTTGATATCGATGTAAAAGGCGCGCTTTCTATAAAGAAACTATATGCAGATAAAGCTGTTCTAGTTTATATAATGCCTCCCGATGTTGAGACTTTGAAAACACGGCTGATAAACAGGGCAACAGAGAACCATGAAGATATACAAACCAGAATTAACAGGTTTGATATGGAATTAAATCAAAAAGATTTGTTCGACTACGTTGTGGTAAATGAGGAGCTCCCAACGGCAGTAAGCGAAGCAAACAATATAATTTTAAAATATAAAAATAACTTAAAGGAGAAATAATCATGTCAATTCAAACATTAGATATCGAGAGATTTGAATCTAAGGCTCAGAATATTTACGAAGCAGTTTCAATCGCTTCTATCAGAGCAAAGCAAATCAACGATGAAGAAAAAATGGAACTCAATCAAAGACTTGAGCCAATCATCGCAAAAGAAGAAGAAGACGATACAATAATGAATCAGGACAAGCTGAACATTTCATTGGAGTTCGAACAAAAGAACAAACCAACTATCCGCGCAATAAAGGAAATGTTGAATGACGAAATTAATTTCAGATTCAAAGAAAGAAGCGCTGATTAAAATCGGCTGAATTCGTATCTGAATTTTTTTGTATTTTTTGAATACTTACTTGATTACTTTCAGGTAAGTATTTCTTTTTTTATTCACATTCCAATCCATTCTAATTGACTCTCAAAGGTAAAAAAATATTGGTTGGTGTTTCAGCGGGAATTGCAGCTTATAAAATAAGCCGCTTAGTCCGTCTTCTTGTAAAAGAAGGAGCTGAAGTGCGTGTAGTTATGACTCCCGATGCCGCTAAATTTGTTTCGCCCGTTACGTTATCTGCGCTATCTAAGAACGATGTTATCATGAACATTTTTCCCGATGGAGAAATGAAAACTTTGAATAAAGTTGAGACACAAACATGGCATGTGAACTTAGGTATATGGGCAGATTATTTTATCATTGCACCTGCAACTGCAAATACACTTGCAAAGATTGCCGCAGGAATGAGTGATAATTTTCTATTGGTTACTATACTTGCAACACGATGTCCGATAGCTCTTGCCCCTACGATGGATGATGATATGTATAAGAATAAAATCACACAGAATAATATTGCAAATTTAAAATCGTATGGCTATAAGATAATTGAGCCGACAAGCGGCGAACTTGCAAGCGGATTAGTTGGTATGGGAAGAATGGCAGAGCCGGAAGTGATGCTTGAGTTTTTAAAAAATGAATTTGCAAAAAGTCAGGATTTACAAGGAAAGAAAATATTAATAACAGCAGGACCAACAAGAGAATATATAGATGCAGTCCGGTTTATAACAAATCCTTCTACGGGTAAAATGGGATTTGCTATAGCTCAGGCAGCTAGTGAAAGAGGAGCAAATGTTACTCTAATTAGTGGACCGGTAAATTTATCGATTGATAATGTTAATAGAATTGATGTAGAAACATCGGAACAAATGTTTAATGCAGTAAAGAAGAGTATGAAAAGTAAAGATGCTATTATAATGACGGCAGCAATTGAGGATTTCAAGCCGCTGAAAATCAGCAAGCAAAAAATTAAGAAAGAGAATTTTAAGAATAAGATAAATATCGAATGCGGACTATCAGTCGATATATTAAAATATCTCGGAGAGCAAAAAAAGAATTATAAGCTTGTAGGCTTTGCAGTTGAAACGAATAATGAAGTTGCAAATGCAAAGAGCAAACTGAAAAGAAAGAATCTGGATTTTATAGTTTTAAATAATCCTAATGTCAAAGGCGCAGGATTCGGTACTGATACAAATGTTGCTTCGATAATTGATAATAAAGGTATAGATAAATATAAAAAGATGACTAAGCTTGAACTGGCAAATATTATATTAGATAAATTATTCGTATAATGTCTGAATCGATTAATGAAATATTACAGGACTTTGAAAGCTACTTAAAATTTTATAAGAAGAATTATAATTATTTAATACAGAAGGATGAGTTAAAATCGGATAGTGTTTACGAGCTTGATGTTGAGAACGATTTCAATATTAGTGTTAAAGAAGAATTTACAGAAAATTATACATCTCCAAAAATTGAAACTGTAGAAATACCTATGGCGAAAAAGAAAGTTGTTGAAAATGAAGACTGGAAGAATGCAAAAAATCTTTTAGAGCTTAAAGAGCTTATTAAAGATTGCAAAAAATGCCCTCTGTGGAAAACACGTACAAGTTTTGTTTTCGGAGAAGGAAATCCCAAAGCAAATCTTGTTGTAATAGGTGAAGCACCGGGGGCAGATGAAGATGAGCAGGGCAAACCGTTCGTAGGAAGAGCAGGGAAGCTGCTTACGGAAATATTAAAAGCTGTAGATTTCACAAGAGAGGAAGTTTTTATTTGTAACATTCTCAAATCAAGACCTCCTAATAACAGAAATCCTTTACCGGAGGAAATAGAAGCATGCGAGCCTTACTTGTTCAAACAGCTTGAGCTTATAAAACCGAAACTGATATTATGCGTGGGAACATTTGCAGCGCAGACATTGCTCCGTTCAAAAGAGCCGCTCGGAAAAATGAGAGGCAAGTTCCATGAGTATCAGGGGATACCTACAATGGTAACTTTCCATCCGGCAGCATTACTGAGAAATCCTAACTGGAAAAGACCAACATGGGAAGATGTTCAGCTGCTCAGAAAAGAGTATGACAAACTTGTAAAAAAGTAATTATAACTTTATAGATTTTAAAAATGGCTAAGAAGAAATACGAGAAAATAAGAAACGAAGTAATTTTAAATGAAGACCATAAATTCGGTGCAGAAGTAGATGTTAAAACTCCGCCCAATGCAAAGGATTTAGAGTCTATGTTATTGGGTGCACTAATGCTTGATAATGCTGCTATGAATGAGGTGCTGATGATAATTGATCACCGCCATTTTTATTCGCCGCGCAACGGAATTATTTTCCAGGCAATGATTAATCTAGACGGAAGAAGAGAGCCGATTGATGTGGTTACTGTTAAAGAAGAGTTAAAAAAAGTAAAGAAGCTGGAACAGGTAGGTGATGTGGATTACCTTCTTGAGCTTATGGATTCCGTTTCCACTTCTGCTAATGCTGAATATTATGCCCGTATTATTTTTGAAAAATTCATATTAAGAAACTTAATAGATATATCTTCTAATATCGTTGAGAGGTGTCTGGATTCATCCAACAATACTTTCTCCATTTTAGACGATGCCGAGCAGAAGATACTTGATATATCGGAATCTCTTTCAAAGAAAAAAATCATTTCAGTTCGCGATGAAATGGATAAGATTTTCGAAGAGCTGTATGAGAGAAAGATGAATAAGAATATTGAGGGTATTCCCACGGGATACGATGAGCTTGATAATCTTACAGGAGGATTTCATAAATCGGAGCTTATTGTAGTTGCGGGTAGACCTTCACACGGTAAGACTGCTTTTGCTATGAATATTGCCAGCAACGCTGCTCTAAAGTATGGTAAAAAAGTTGCGATATTCTCTCTTGAAATGTCTTATAAAGAATTGATATATAGATTGCTAGCAAGTGTTCTTCGTGTTGACGGTAAGAAGTTAAAGCTTGGCAGATTGCAGGGGCATGAATGGGACAGAGTTGCGCAGGACTTCGGTAAACTGAAAACGGATTTATATATTGATGACTCGAGTGAGCTTTCTATTCTTGAAATCCGCGCTAAGGCAAGAAGAATGAAACAGGAATATAATATTGATATGATTGTTGTTGATTACTTACAGCTTGTAAGAGGACAGGAGAATGCAGAGAGAAGAGATCTTGAAGTTGCGCAGGTATCGAGAGGTTTAAAAGCACTTGCGAAGGAATTAGAAATTCCGGTTATAGCATGCGCGCAGTTGAATCGAGGTGTTGAACAAAGAGGTAAAGAAAAGAAACCACAGTTATCTGATTTGAGAGAATCAGGAGCAATTGAGCAGGATGCTGATATGATTATCTTTGTGAACAGACCAATTATAGGAATGAAGATAGAACACACTGACCCTAACTTTGATGAGATAAAACGAAAAGCAGAAATTGTAATTGGTAAGCAGAGAAACGGACCTATCGGTGACTTTGATTTAATTTTCTTAGGTGAGTATGCAACGTTTGAGAACAAGCTGCATCATCCTTCGTTGGGAATGCCGGAGTCCTCCTTCAATGGTGCAGGCGGTTCAGATCAGCCGTTTTAATTTATAAAAATCAGAATGATTTTCTAAAAAATTTCCAGCCTTCTAATTCTTTAATCCCAAGTTTATTGTAGAATGAGATGGCGCTTGTATTCCAGTCAAGAACTATAAATTCAATCCTTCCACATTTTTTTGCTTTAGCAATTTTATCAAGCTCTTTGAAAAATAATTTACCCGCGCCTACGCGGCGATATTCTTCGAGTATAAATATATCTTCAAGATATAAAGTCGGCTTTGCAAGAAAGGATGAGTAAGAGAAAAAGTAAAAAGCGTAGCCAATGTATCTGTTATCAGCTTTTGCAAGAAGAACATTAATTAATGGCTTCTTGGAAAAAATGTCATTGAGTAATCGTTGCTTTGCAGATTTCGTCGGCAGCTTCAGCTTTTCATATTTGGCAAGCTCATCAACAAGATATAAAATATCGTCTGATTGTTTTTTGTCCGGCTTTATTATTTCAACATTTGTTCTAACTTTCATAGAATTTTACTGAACTTATTTTCGGAATGTATGTTAAAAATAAGAACTAACCACAGAGGGCACAAAGGATGTGCACAGAGAACACAGAGGTCTACGAAAATTAAAGTTTTACTTTGTGTCCTCTGTGTAAAAGCTCTGTGTCCTCTGTGGTTAGGTTCAACAAATGAATTTATATTAATATTAAGAATAAATAAATTACAATAATTTTTAAAACGAAATATGGATAGAAGAACATTTTTAAAAGCATCGGCTGCTCTGGGAGTAACAAGCATTGCCTTACCTACATTGCTGAAAGCATATGATAGAAGAGATGCCATAAGTGATGATTACGAAGATATGAAGTGTAAGAAGATATTAAAATCTTTTGATTCTTCCTTAAAAGATAAGGCGATTAATGATGTAATAATTGAAGTCGGTAAGTCATTTCTTGCCGTCCCTTATGTAGCGGGGACACTCGATACAAATCCTAATAAAGAAAGATTGATTGTTTATGTATCAGGTTTGGATTGTGTTACCTTTTGTGAAAATGCTCTTACCATGTCCCGTATAATAAAGCAGGGAGATGCAAGCTTTGAGAATTATAAAAAGGAATTAGAAAAAATAAGATACAGAGACGGACAGATAAACGGTTATCCATCAAGACTTCATTACTTCTCTGACTGGATTTTTGATAATGATAAAAAGGGAATAGTAAGAGATATTACGAAGGAAATCGGAGGGGTGGAATATAATAAGACAATTGATTTTATGACAACCCATACGGATTCATATCCAGCACTGAAAAGTAATCCTGATAACGTTTCGCAGATACAGGCTGTTGAAAATAGTATTAACTCAAGACAGAATTATTATATACCTGTGAAAGATTTGCCAAGCGTTTATGATTCACTTCAATCAGGGGATATCATAGGAATAACTTCAGATGTTGGCGGATTAGATATAGCACACACCGGTATTATATATAAAGAAAATGGTATACCGTATTTTTTAAATGCATCACTAAAGAAAAAAGAAGTAATAATATCCGATGGAACAATTCAGGATTATATAATGGGAAATAAAAAACAATCAGGCGTAATGGTTTGCAGACCTTTATGAATTAAGAATGCAGAGTTCAGAGTTCAGAGTTCAGAATTCAGAACTTAGTTAAATTTGAAATATAAAAGATGACGTTTACTCTTACATCAGTCGAGTACTGGGCACTTTGTTTAGTTTATTATTTTATAGGTTCAATTCCGACAGCTTATTTAGTTCTGAAATTCCGGCATCAGCTTGATATAAGAAATGAGGGAACGGGTAATGTAGGTGCGATGAATTCTTATGATGTAACGGGTTCAAAATCAACGGGAATAATTGTTATGCTTGTGGATTTATTCAAAGGGTTAATCCCGGCTTTGATTCTTCTATACGTTTTAAAACTCAATCTATATTTTACAATTATCCCGTTAGTTCTTTTAGTGCTTGGCCATAATTTTTCTGTCTTCATAAAATTTAAAGGGGGCAGGGGACTTGCAACCGGCGCGGGAGTTTTATTGGTAATGAACTTCTGGATAGTGATACTCTGGATTGTATTTTATTTCATCATAAGAAAGATCAAAGATAACGTTCACATAGCTACGGTTATTGCATTGGTGCTTATACCACTGGCTTTGATTTTTGGTCAGGATTTGATTGTACCTTTCACATACGGCTACGGAGTCTTCGGTAAAGAAATTACGTTCACCCTATTATTTGCATTAAGTTCATCAATTGTAATTGTTATATTGTTAAAACACATTACACCGATTTTCGAATTAATAACCAATCATAAAAAATGAGTACGAATCCACAGTTAACTTCAATTGAAGATTTGAATGAAATGGCGCGCCAGATAAGACGCGACATTATAAATATGCTTTTGATTTCCAAGTCAGGTCACTCGGGCGGTCCATTGGGAATGGCTGATTTTTTCACAGCATTGTATTTTAATAAGATGTCATTAGATCCTCAAAAACCGGATGCAGAGGACAGAGATTATTTCTTTTTATCAATCGGACACATTGCTCCGGTCTGGTATTCAACGCTTGCAAGAAGAGGATATTTCCCTATAGATGAACTGAAGACTTTACGAAAAGTTAACGGAAGACTGCAAGGGCATCCGTCGCATATGAAAACTCACGGCGTACCCGGAGTTGAAATTGCATCGGGCTCGCTTGGTCAGGGTCCTTCGATAGCAGTTGGTACAGCTTTAGGACTTAAGCTTTCAGGGAAGTCGAACCACGTTTATTGTGTTGTTGGTGACGGTGAACTACAGGAAGGACAAATATGGGAAGCTGTAATGACGGCAGCACATCATAAATGCGATAACCTTACAGTAATTATTGATAAGAACGATTGCCAGATTGATAACAGAGTGCAGAACGTTTTGAATATGGATTCCATTCCTGATAAATTCAAAGCTTTTAACTGGGAAGTAGTTGAAGTTAACGGCAATGATATGCAGTCTATTCTTGACGGAATTGATAAAGCAAAAACAATAAAAGGGAAACCAACTTGTATAGTTGCGCAGACTTTCATGGGTAGAGGTGTTTCATTTATGGAAGATAAATACACCTGGCATGGAGTTCCGCCAAATGACGAACAGGGTAAAATTGCTCTTACAGAATTAACAAAGACAAAGTTCGGTGATTTTGTAGAGCTGGAGCTTTGATAGAATGAAAGTATTAAGTAATACGTATTGAGTATTAATAAAAAGGTTATTCGTTCATCGCGGGTAACCTTTTTTAGTTTTATAAATCAATTCTATATAAAGATGACAGAGACAACTAAAAAAAATCGAGTTTACACAATGAGCTTTGCCGGAGTTTATCCGCACTACATCACAAAGGCTGAGAAAAAAGGCCGGACTAAGGCTGAAGTGGATGAAATAATCCGCTGGCTGACGGGCTATACTCAGAAAAAATTTGAAAGCCAGCTTGAGAAAAAAGCTGACATGGAAACATTTTTTGCACAAGCTCCGAAACTGAATCCCGCACGTACATTGATCACAGGTACAATTTGTGGAGTGAGGATTGAAAATATCGAAGACCCGTTGATGCGTGAAATCAGATATCTGGATAAACTGATTGATGAATTGGCCAAGGGAAGGCCAATGGAAAAGATCTTACGCAAGCAATAAGTAAATATTGATTTAATATATAGTTAAATCATCAAAAAAGTACTAAAAAAAGCTATCGAACTGATAGCTTTTTTTATAAAATTTATTTGTTAGAGTAATTATTTTCTTTGGAATTTTTCTTCTTCCAATGTGAATACCAATGAAATTCTATGTGTATTTCCTAACTGCTCTGTTCCGTCAAACTTTGCAAATGAATAATCGATTGCAAGCTTCGGAAGCTTCACACCTGCGCCTAAAGTAAGATTTCCTAAATCATTGTAACCTGTTCTTATGCTAATAAGATTCTTGAATGAGTATTCAATACCTGAATGCATATCAAAGCTGACAGGTCCGATATAAGCATTTGCAGATTCTTTTCTTCCTTCAAAACGGACATCGAAATCAACGGCGGGAGTAATCATTCCGCCAAGTGCTTCTATTGAATAAGCTGTTCCGATTTTTGCTGTAGGAGAAATAGTTTCTTTCTTTCCTGTTGACCATGAAAGATAAGTTGTTGTCAGATCCTGTAAGTTAGCGCCTAAGAAAAATCTTCCGAAAGGATTATACTGCATACCGACATCGAAGCCTAAGCCCCAAGCAGATTCTTCAGCAATATTTCTTCTGATGATTTTTAAGTTAGCGCCGTATGAAAATTTATCGGACTGCTTCTTTGAATAAGTTAGAAAGAAAGCGTAATCAGTTGAGTTGAAATAAGAAATTTTATCGGGGTCTAATCTTTCACCCGGGTCAAGAATTCCGTTTCCGTTTAAGTCTATCAAAGCATTACGTGTATCTGCAATGTCATCAATTCCCATTCTGATAATGCTGAAGCCTAATGAAGCGCTTTTGCCGAATGGAACTCCGACTGAACCGTAATCATAATTTATAAGATTGCCGAATCTTTCATCGTGCATCAATGAGAACTGAGGGTAGTTGATTCTGGATAACGATGCAGGATTCCAGTAGCCTGCAGTAACATCGTTTACGAGCGCTACGTACGCGCCGCCCATACCGAGAGGTCTTCCGCCGACACCAATTGCCAGAAATTCACCTGCGTATTTATTACCGCTGCCCTGAGCTAATGTGAAATTAGCGCATAGGCAAAATATAAAAACTATAAAGATTTTTTTGATTGACTTCATAAATCCCACGGTTAATTTACAAAAAAACGTAAATTAAATTATAGTGACCTCCTAAAATTTTAAAATGATTTATAATGAAACGGCACCTGCTTTGGTTCTCATTTCGTACTCAATAATGTGTAAATTATTCGGATAAATCAATACTAAATATACTCTAAAACTATATTATTTCCGAAAGTTGTTCCCGGATTTTTACTTTCTGTTTCCAAGGATTCTCAAAAGAAATATGAACATATTGATGAAGTCTAAATATAAAGTTAAAGCTCCTAAAATTGCGCCTTTTTTGCCTTGCTCGCTGCCGGCTTCCATACTGTAGGCCATCTGTTTTATTTTCTGAGTGTCATATGCTGTTAAGCCGACAAAAATTAAAACGCCTGCATAGCTTATTATCCAGTACAGAGTTGAATTTGCCAGGAACATATTTACGACTGAAGCGATTATTAACCCAATCAAAGCCATAAATAAAAACGAACCCATCTTTGATAAATCCATTTTTGTAATATATCCAAGTACACTTACAGATGCAAACATCATTGAGCAAATAAGAAATGTAGAATAAATTGATGCGCTTGTATAAACTAAAAATAAAACGGAAAGAGTAAGTCCGTTAAGAAAGGCATATAGGAAAAAAGCTCCTACAGCCACGATGGACGGCATTTTATTTATACCGGCAGATATTGCCATTACCAATAAAAACTGCCCGATGATTAAGCCGAAGAACATTATTCTGTTCATTATAAATAACTCAATCATGCTTTCCGAAGATGATACTGCGAAAGCTGTTAATCCTGTTATTGCCAAGCCCATTGCCATCCAGTTATAAACTCTAAGCAAAAAGCTTTTTACATCTGTTTGAACTACTGCTCCGGGCATGACTTGGCTTCCGGGGCTATTATAAAATTGATTCATATTTTGTGTTTGAAATTTTATATATTAAACAAAAAATTACTTTTGAGGTTCCATTCCCATAGCCGACCATTCTTCTTCAGCTGGACCGTAAATTCCGGTAACTTTTAACCCTGCCTGACGCATAAGAACTTCCATTTGTCCTCTGTGATGTGCCTGATGTAGAATGAGGCATTGAAGCACAAAACCTTTTGCCCATTCTTCTCCGTACATTGGGACTTTCTCCAATAATTTTTCATCGTTCCACTGGTCTTTAACAGCGGCAAGAGCCTGCTTGGATAAGCGTTCGTAATCCGATTTTATTTTATGCACATTTCTAACGCTTTTATCTAAATCGTGCAGTTCGTCTATATCCGTAAGGCCGGCAGCCTTCAGCATTTCGGAAACTGTTTCGACCATGTGCCATGCAAGGAAACCAATATCTCTGCCGCCGGGTTTAATTTCCTGACTGAGAGATTCATTGGTTAAATTTCCGAATAATTTGAGAGTGGCTTCATATTCGTAAGTCCATTCATTTGAAAAATCTTCTATTGTTCTGAACATTTTCGTGGAGTTTAGATTTGTAAAATGGATTGTGTGTACATAATAATAAGCAAAATAGAATGAGGTTTCAAGATAGGATTTTAACTTCAATCACAGATTCTATTTTGAAATCACAGTTTCCCCTTTTTAATAAGTAACTTTATACTTTACACGTCCTCAATTATTCTCCCCTTGAGGGGAGTCCGACCTGAAAGGTCGGGAGGGGTGTTTGAACGAACACCCACCGTCTCGCTTCGCTCGACACCTCCCTCAAGGGAGGAATTAGAATCTTGGATGTGGAAATTATTTATCAGCCGCTATCACAAAACACTTAGACTCCACCCTTCCCCTCCCCTTAGTAAGGGGAGGGCTTACAATTAATGTTCTTTAGTTCCAAAAGCCTGTCATTTGAATCATTTCAATTTTAAAAATTAGTGATTCAATTTTTCCCCCTCCTTACCAAGGAGGGGTAAGGGGGTGGTTTAACGTGTTGTGCATTCTGTACTAAGCATCTTAACTACACTATAGACAATATTGATTATTGGATTCCCGCCTTCGCGGGAATGACAAGCATTGTGGTTGTTGGTCAGGAGACCAACAACGGCGAAAACCTTCCTTTATAGGGTGCTATCAATAAAGTTCAACAATATTTTTTTTACTTTTTACATAATGATGATTTTTTGACGGGTTTTTTATTCTATCTTTTCAGCAGGAATATTTGTTTTATTCTTTGCCGGATTCTTTATCTGATTTTTAATGGCTTTTTCAGATTTAGCTTTTTTTCTCGGCTGCCTGCGAATTGCTTTTTCGAAGACCGGTTTTATTTCAGGATGCTCATTTGAAAGGTCACGTAAGTGCTCTCCGAGAAATATATCTTCTGCCTCTGTATCTTCGGTAATAATTGCATCGCTTGTATCAGTTTCCACGTCTTCTTCAGGCTGAAATTTATCGAACGATTCCTTATCAGTTATCCATAACGGCGCTTCGTCTTCCGCAGTAATATCTCCGTCCGGTTTTGGGATGCTAAGCGATTTTAAATTTTTCTCCGTATGTTTTTCACTCATTTCAAGATGAAGCAGTTTTGTAAATTTGAACATAAGGTCTACAATGTAGTCGTATTCATAGTTTTTCTTTTCTGCTTCTTTAGGGTTGTTAAGTACATCATACAGACCTGATAGATGATGAGAAATTTGTTCAACTCGTGCAAGCTTTGAAAGATTATTACCGTGTAAAATTTCGTCCATATAATCCTGTCTTGCTATAAGAATGTACGGGGCAAGCTGTTTATTCCACATTGTAAGAGTTGTGCGGTGCACGCCTAGCTCCTTTGCAATCATATACATCGGAAGCCCTTCCGCTTTCAGCTGAACAAATTTCATTTTGATTTTCATGTTACGCATGATGTTTTCCTTTTTGGTTAAGTTAAGAGTTACGAATTTTTGTTCTCCGTCCCAAACCCCCGTTTGGGACGGAGAGGGTCTCCCAAACAGGGGTTTGGGAAACAGATAAAATTTCACTGGCCCTCCTTTGTAGAAGAGGGAATTGAAACTTACCAAATTATTAATTGATGAATTTGTTTTTAAGGGAGTTGAATCTATTACTACTAATAGGGAGATATTTTTTGAATGGACTTGACAGGATGTTTGAAAGCGTACTAATTTTTAAATTACAGATTTAAATAAAAATAAATATGTTACCTCAAATAAAGTCTCAAAATTGAAAAATATAATTCTTTACTTAATTTGTACTTTCTTAATTATAGTTCAACTATCTTATGCCCAAGATAAAGGAGGTCAAATTATTATCCATGAATTGAGATCCCCTGAAAGTCTGAATCCGGTTATCTCAAATGAAGCTGCTGCGGAGAATATTAATAAATATATTTACGAGTCACTGCTTACAATTGATGAAAAAACACTTGAGCTCAAACCGCAAATAGCTGCCGGACTTCCTGAAATCAGCAAGGATTATTTATCTTATACATTTGAGTTGAATAAAGATGCAGCTTTCTCTGACGGTCATCCGTTAACAGGTGAAGATGTTATATTTACGATGAAAATGATTAAAAATATATTTGTTAATTCACAAGTATTAAAAAACTATTATTCAGATGTAAACTCCGCAGAGTTTGTGGAAGGTAATAAATATAAAATAAAATTCACTATGAGCAGGGTATATTTTAAAAATATCTATTCTCTAGGAGACTTTAAGATTTTGCCAAAACATATTTTTGATAAGGATAATATAAGTAATAAAATTTCATGGGAGGATTTGAAAATAGAAGAAGAAGAGGAATTGCCCAATAAAGCTTTAGTTGCAATGAAAAAACTTGCTAACTTAATGAATTCCAAAGAAGCAAGCATGGCAACATTATTACTAATAGGAAGCGGACCTTATATCTTTGAAAAATGGAATATGAATACACAAACTATATCATTAAAGAGGAATGAAAATTATTGGAGAACGGCGAATTCAGGTTTTCTTGATAATATTATTTATCGTGTAAATGAGGATTTGCAATCATCTCTTGTAGAAATGAAGAACGGTAGGCTTGATTTTATGTTTGTTATACAGCCGGCGGATTTTTTTGAATTAAATGCAGAGCAATACAATCTCAAAAAAGCATTGGTAACAGAGCCTGTTTATACTTATATAGCGTGGAATAATGAAAGTAAGTTTTTTGCGGATAAAAAGGTGAGGTGGGCAATGAGTTATGCAACAGATAGGGATAAAGTTAATTCGGAGGTCCTATATAATAATGGAGTGCCTGTTGAATCTCATATTTTTTATAAAAGTAAATTTTGTAATACTAATCTTCCTGTAATACAATATAATTTAGAAAAAGCCAGATCTCTTCTTACTGAGTCAGGTTGGACTGATACTGACGGAGACGGAATATTGGATAAAGTAATTGACGGTAAAAAAACGGATTTCAAGTTTACATTTATGAACAATAATAATCCAAAGAGAAAGAAAGTTATGAATGTTGTGATTGAGTCTTTAAAGCAACTGGGAATAGTTGCAAACTTACAAGAGTATGAATGGTCAGTTTTTTAAATAAAGTTTCAAATCATAATTTTGAAGCTTGCTATGCTTCATGGCAAATTAGTGTGACACCGGATGATCCATTCCAAATCTGGCATTCATCACAAGCTTATGGAGGCAGTAATCTTATTCTATACAACAATCCGGAAAGTGATAAATTACTGGAAGAGAACCGAATTACATTAGATGATGTGAAGAGAAAAGAAATTCTTGATAAATGGCAGCAGATAATTTATGATGACCAGGCAGTAACATTCCTGTTTAGCGAAAAAGGCCGCTATTTATATAGCGAGAGATTTCTTAATGCCAATTTTTATGAAATTCCGGGTTCAGTTAATTTTACTGAATGGTGGATACCAAAAAATTTACAGAAATAATTAGGGAGCTGAAATTAGTACTTGACCTGACAGGATTAAAAACCTGTCAGGTTTTTTGTTATACATAATATATTTTTACTTTACCAGCATCATCTTCACTGACTTTGAAAACTCATTTGTCTGAAGCTTGAAGTAATAAATCCCCGAAGATAAATTTTCTCCGTTGAATTCATACTCATAACTTCCCGCAGTCATATTATTTTGTGTGATATTTTTCACCTCTCTTCCAACAGCATCGAATATTATTATTTTCACGTCCGATAATTTCGGAAAATCAAATTTTATTTTTGTTGTTGGGTTAAAAGGGTTGGGGTAATTCTGATAAAGTATGAAATCATCAGCAATGTAATTTCCGGTTCTTGTAATGTTTCCTGTAACAAAAATTTTTGTTTTATAATAAAGAGATGTAAATCCGGCAGAATCTTTACTGAAGACCATATAGAATAAATAATCAAGACCTGCTCTTACTCCGTTATTTAATGCTATGGAAGTATTCTTTGAAGAATCTCCGATTGTAATGCTATCTTTATGAGATGTATTCGATGCATCAAGAAGTATTTTTGTGGAATCGTTTGATTTCCTTACAACGGCATTTATATGAGCAAAAAATGAATCAAATACAAAAGGATACATCCACGCCTTGAACCCATAGTAATTAAAGTAAGGTGATGAATAAACTATATCAGTTGTATTGCTTCCCGAAATAAAAGAATATATACCATTTTTACCTGCCCGGTCCGATTCAAATACCTGGTGAACGTCATTATAATTTTTTACAATGGTAAGCGGGCTATTATTTCCGTTTGAGGAGATTGAGTCCTTTAAAGTCCATGTATTTCCATTGTTAGTAGAGCGGGCTGAATATACTAAAGATGTGCTGTCAGTTTTTTGAGAGCGAAAACACAGAACGATTTCGCCATTGAAATAGTTACTTACCCCAATAACGGGTTTATCTGATCTTCCCGCTATCGCAGCAGTTAAATTTGTTTCAGAAATAGTCGTTTTAGTTGCAGCGTTGTATCTTCGGTAAATAATTTCACCGTCTTTAGAATAGGTTATACCAAATTCAGCAGCGTTTATTTGTATAGCCTTTGGATTTGATTTGTTGCCCGAAGAAGAATCAACAGGAAAGTACGGGCTCCATATTCCTGAATTATAATACGAGCCGTATATATCCCATCTGCCGTTTTGATTTGTTTCCCATAGCACTAAAGCATTTTTCATTGAATCAGTATTATACGCGATACAAGGATTTCTGTTTATAAAATTATTTGAAGTAAGATATTTTATCGTGTCATGAACTCCGTATCGGTCTAATCCTATGACACAGATTGAAGAGCTTGAGTTTATTCTTCTTTCAAAAACCATAAATTCCCATCTGTATCCTCCATAATATTGTAAAGAATTGAAAGAGGGATTTGTATCTTTGTATCCCGATGTAAGTCTTTTTAAAGGCGACCATTGAGCGTTTAGGTTACACGTTGCTGCAATAAACAACATGACTAAGAAAATTATTTTTTTCATTTAATTATGGTTTTAGAGTTTATTTTACAAGTACCATCTTCACTGTCTTTGCAAATCCATTTGTCTGAAGCTTGAAGTAATAAATTCCCGAGGATAAATTCTCTCCGTTGAATTCATACTCATAGCTTCCTGCAGTCATATTATTTTGTGTGATATTTTTCACCTCTCTTCCGACTGCATCAAATATTATTAATTGCACGTCCGATAATTTCGGAATATCAAATTTTATTTTAGTAGTTGGGTTGAAAGGGTTTGGGTAATTCTGATATAGATTGAAATCCTTTGCCGACGAAGTACTTATATTAATAATATCATTAATAATATAAAGTCTGTTCTTATAATATAGCGATGTATATCCGGCAGAATCCATATTGAAAACAACAAAGAGTGAATATTTATTTTCGAATTTTATCCCGCTGTTTAATGCTATAGTAATATTTTTCGAAGTGTCTCCTACTGTCAGACTATCCCGGCCAAATGTTGAAGAGGAAGCCGCGTTAAACATAATTTTTGTTGAATCAGATGATTTCCGTACAACAGCAGAGATATCAGATTGAATGCTTTCAGTGATTATGGGATAGTACCATGTTTTCAATCCGTAATAATTAAAATAGGGAGATGCTATTACAGTTTCTAAATTAGGACTTGATGAGCTGTAATTATATATAGCATTTTTTCCGTTTCTGTTAGATTCGAATATTTGCTGAGTATTGTAAGTCTGCACTAGCTGTACAGTTAAATTATTTCCGGTATATGCTAAAGTATCAGGTGTGCTCCAGACATCGCCGTTATTAACCGAAGTAGCTTTATATATACAAAAATTGTTGTCAGGTTTTTTTGAGCGGAAATTTACTCTTAATGAAGTGGAACCTGTTGCACTTATAAGACAATTACTGCACGCTGCTGTGATTGATGATGTGATGTTGTTTTCACTTAAGACGGTTTTTGTCTGCGCATTGTATCTTCTGTAAATTATATCGTCGTCTTTTGTGTAAACTATACCGAATTCTGTTTCATTGATTTGTATAGCTTTAGGATTAAATTTATTTCCTGCGCCTGAATCCATAGGGAAAGGAGCTGACCAGCCTGAAGGCGTATAATACGAGCCGTATATATCCCACTTTCCGTTTTGATTCGATTCCCATAGAGCAAGTGAATATCTGATTGTATCATTCCAGGCGATTTGTTTGTAAGCTATGCAGGGATTTTTTTTTAGATAATTATTCGTGGTAAGATATTTGACGGAATCCATAGGTCCGTCTTTGCCAAAACGTATTACACATATCTGAGATGCCGTATCAATTTTCCTTTGGAAAACCATAAACTCCCAAAACTGAAAATTGTAAAAGCTATAATAAGGCGGAGAGGTAAAATCAGGATTAGAGTCTTTGTATCCGTACGTAAGTCTTTTAAGGGGAGACCAGTTTGGAATCTGGGCAAAGCAGGTTTCAGCTGCAAAAACGAAAATCATAATTGATAATAAAAGTGTAAACTTTTTCATAACAGATAATTTAAGTTTTGTTGTATTAATTTTACTTCACCAATACCATCTTTACCGACTTAGAAAACTCATTTGTCCGCAGCTTGAAATAATAAATCCCCGATGATAAATTTTCTCCGTTGAATTCATACTCATAGCTTCCTGGTGTCAAATTATTCTGGGTGATATTTTTCACTTCTCTTCCAACCGCATCAAAAATAATAATCTTGACATCCGATAATTTCGGAATATCAAATTTAATTTTAGTTGTTGGGTTGAAGGGGTTGGGGTAGTTTTGATATAAGTTAAAGTTATTTACAGCTTCATTACCTGTATAATGAATGCCGGATGAAATAATAACAATTGATTTATAATATAAAGATGTAAAGCCCGCAGTATCTTTATTAAAGACTGAACAGAAAAGATAATTATTGCCGTCAGTGCGTATTCCGTTATTTAAAGTAATCGAAACTTTCTTAGAGCTGTCGCCTAAAGTTAAGCTGTCTTTTATAGAGGAATATGAACTGAATAAAATTTTCGTTGAGTCATTTGATTTTCTTATAAAAGTTGATACATGTGACGGAAAAATATCTGTGATGATTGGATAATACCAATTTTTTAACCCGTAATAATTGAAGTATGGCGAAGCAAAAACGGTTTCCTGCAAACCGCTCAACGAACCCGGTGTGTGACTATAAATACCGCTTTTTCCGTTCCTGACTGACTCAAATATATGCATCGAACCATTTGAACCTGTGGTAATCTGAATATTAGTATTGTTACCGGTATATGCTGAAGTATCCAATCCCGTCCATGTTGTGCCATTGTTTGTTGAAGAAATCCTGTAAATTCCAAAAGAGTTATCCGGTTTTTGAAAACGAAAATTTACCGATAATAAATCAGGATAGGGTTGAGCAATTAGCGAGGAGCTGCAGGGAAATGAAATTGATGATGATAAATTTGTTTCGTTTAAAATAGTCTGCGTTGCTGCGTTGAACCGGAGATATGTGATATCATCATTCTTTGTATAAATAATCCCGAATTCGTTTGCTGTGTACATAATTACCTTTGGGTTGTATTTATTGCCCGCGCCTGAATCGATGGGGAAAGGACTTGTCCACCCTGAATTGAATGTATAGTACGAGCCGTATATATCCCATTTACCGTTTTGGTTAGACTCCCATACAGCCATTGCATTTTTAACGGTATCTGCAATTGCAAACTTTCTGTAGCTTACAGCCGGGTTTCTTTTTTTAGAATTGCCTGCTGTCAGATACCTGACAGTATCTAATATTCCGCTTTTATAAATACGCATCACGCATATTTGTGAAGCTGTATCAATTTCTCTTTGGAAAACTAAAAACTCCCAAGGATACTGATAAAATAAATATGGTGTAATTGGACCGAAGGAAGGATTACTGTCTTTAAATCCTGTGGTTAATCTTTTTAGCTGCGACCAGCTTGTAATTTGAGAAAAAGAAGTTTTGACTTCAAGAAGGGAAATAATTACTAACAGCAAAATGGTAAGTTTTCTCATAGCTGTATTTTAGGTTAGTAAAAATAATCGGGAGCGATACTTTATATAATTTACTTATTTTACAGTTTTTAATGCTATGCAAAATTCTCGCCCTTACACATAGGCAAGTATTGATTAATTGACAATACTACGAAAATACCTTAAATTAAACAGGTAAAATAAAAATGGTAAATATGGCTGCAGCAAAATTTATATCGGAACCCATCGAAGTAATCGCCCACATGCATCACATGAAAATGATTGTGTTGAGATTTAAATGGAAGGATACTGTGTATTATGTTTCAAAGATGGTGAATAAATGGCAGGTGCCGGCAGGGGAATCAAGGATAACGCATTATATTGTTGAGTGCCCGCGGCAGAACGTCTCGGCAGAAATAGCTTTCGACCATCTGAATTTAAAATGGGAAATTGTAACGTATAGCGGACTTCGGTAGGGTGAAATAGTGAAATAGAGATATGGCGAAAAACATGTTCCACGCAATAAGCACTATTTCACTATTTCTCCATTTCACTATTTAATAGAATAGTTCGGTGCTTCCTTTGTAATCTTCACATCGTGCGGATGTGATTCTTTCAATCCTGCATTTGTAATCTGAACAAACTTTGTTTTCGTTTTCATTTCGTGAATATTCTTCGCTCCGCAATAACCCATTGCAGAACGCAAGCCTCCAATCAATTGATAAATTGTATCACCCAGCGGTCCTTTATGAGGAACAATGCCTTCTATTCCTTCCGGCACTAATTTTTTAATATCATCTTCAGCATCCTGAAAATACCTGTCCTTCGAGCCTTCCTTCATTGCTTCGATAGAACCCATTCCTATGTAAACTTTATAACTTCTGCCTTCATATAAAACTTTTTCGCCGGGAGTTTCATCCGTGCCCGCAAGCATACCGCCGACCATAATTGAATCCGCGCCTGCTGCAATTGCTTTCGGAATATCTCCTGTCTGCTTAATCCCGCCGTCTGCTATTAACGGGATTTTATACTGCTGGGCAATTTTTGCGCAATCAATAACTGCTGAGATTTGCGGAACGCCAACGCCTGCAATAATTCTTGTTGTGCAGATAGAACCTGCGCCGATACCGACTTTAATTCCGTCAGCTCCGGCCTGGATTAAATCATAAGTCGCTTCTCCAGTTGCAACGTTGCCTGCAATTAAATCAACATCAAAAGTTTTTTTAATAAGCTTTACCATATCTATAACTCCGCGTGAGTGGCCGTGAGCCGTATCTACAACTATCACATCAACACCTTTTGCCACCAGAGCTTTAACTCTTTCGATTGTATCGCCTGCAATGCCTACGGCAGCGCCTGCCCTTAATCTTCCGAATTTATCCTTGCATGAAAGCGGATATCTTTTTCTTTTCTGTATGTCTTTGAAAGTTATAAGTCCTTTTAAGTTACCGGCTTTATCTACTACCAAAAGTTTTTCAATTTTATGCTTCTGCAGAATTATTTCCGCCTCAGTAAGGTTTGTACCGGCAGGAGCAGTGATTAAATTTTCTTTAGTCATAATTTCCGAGATGAGCGTCTCTTCATTAGGCTCGAATCGCAGATCTCTGTTTGTGAGTATTCCCTGCAATTTATTTTTTGCATCGACGATTGGAATTCCCGAGATGCTGAAGCGCGACATTATTTCCAGCGCATCTTTTATTTTTTTATCAGATGTTAATGTAATCGGGTCCATTATCATTCCGCTCTCGCTTCGTTTCACTTTATCCACTTCATCTGCCTGCCTTGCAATACTCATATTTTTATGAATTATTCCAATGCCTCCTTCGCGCGCAATTGCAATTGCCATATTGCTTTCAGTAACAGTATCCATCGCTGATGAAAGTATAGGAATGTTCAGCTCAATATTTTTTGTAAGCTTTGTTTTAAGCTCAACATCGCGCGGAAGTACTTTGGATTTTGCAGGGACGAGAAGGACGTCATCAAACGTAATTGCGAGTTCAAGAATTTTATCCGATTTCATAATATAGTATAATAAATATAAAAAATTATTTTATAGTTTTGTCTTTAATTAAATCGTTGTAAATATTTTCAGGTCTTAAATCTCCATCGAAAGAACGAACATACATTAAATGTAAATGAGTGGGGGAGCGTGATGGGTAAGCATTTTTTCCCGTGCGTCCCATTGTGCCGAGTGATGTGCCGGGCTTTACCAGGTCACCGACTTTCACATGAACATCTTTTAAGTGAGCATAATAAAAAAGTCCGTTTGTAAAATTATCATATATGTAAACAATGTTGCCTCCTCGAATATCCATCATATCGGTAGTCCAGTTAGTTCTGGTTTCAACTACCATACCTCCGCTCATAGAAAGTATTTCAACAGGCTTTCCTGTATTATCATCGATTGCATCCTGGTTTGCATCGCTGATAAAAATATCATGCGCAGGATGTCCGCCTGAATTTATTTCAAAAAAATCAAAACCGCTTGTAATGTATCCGCTGCCGTTATAGCCGCCGATTGCTGATGCAGTATAGCCTTTTACAGGAAAAACCCAATCTTTATCTGAATACTTTTTTATCTTCTTTTTCTTTGTAAGGTCTTCAAGGTAATCCCACATCTGATTTGTCCATCTGTTCATAGAATCAATAGCCTCTTTTTTCTGAAGTACTCCGTCACGGTTCAACCGCATTATTGAGCCCCATCTTGAAACAGGGTTCACAATCTTCGGCTTAACGCTTTCATCTTCATCTAAATCTTTTACCTTCTGAGATAAGCTCTCAATGGATATATAAATGTTTTTCTTCTTTGGCTTGTCGTCTTTCTTTTTCTTTGTAGTAGTTTGCGCTGAAGATATATTAACCGATAAGATACAAAATACAAGTAAAGTAATTGTAAAGAAAAATTTTCTTTTTTGATTTAGAAGTGGAATATGGTTTTTCAGAAAAGCCCCCTTTGTATTTTTTTATAACTATAAATCTAAACTTAAGCCGGCAGAGAAATAATAACTTGCCGAATTTAAAATATTAAAACTTGAACCAACACTTATAAGTGCTTTTTCGGATAAAGTTAATCCGAATCCCAAATAAAAAGTAGATGAGTTATAGTTAAGCTGCATATCACGTGTGAAATCGGCACCGGTTGTTAAGCTGAAATCATCGTTGAAGTAGTATGTAGGATAAATTGCAGCGGTATAATTGTATTGATTGGTAAATGTGTAATTTCCTTTAGCGCTATCAATGGATAACTCAATAGAAGTAGTGGGGGTTTTCGAAAAATCAGGAGTGCCGAGTACATCTAATGATAAAGAAAAATCACAGGATAAATTTTCATTGGAATAATTTTCAACAAAACCTAAATGATAATCCAATTTGCCTGTACCGAGCTGATTGCCTGATTTTGCTACAGGAATTTTTACTGCACCCTGAACTAAATGAGAAAAATACTCACCGCTGCCGATAAGAAAACGTGAGGCGATGAGAAAATCACCTACGCCGTTAACTTTTGCGCTTGAGAGATTATAATTTGAAGTAAGCAAAACCATTGTACCTGTCAAATTAATTTTTTCGTTTAATCCGTAAGTACCGGAAACTGAAATCTCTTTGTAGTCCTGATTAAGTGACGCTGTGATATCTGCTGAAAATTTCCCTATAGAAACCATATCCGAACCTAAATCCGGATATGGTCTGTTTGCATCTAAAAGAAAATTATATGCAGCATCGTGTGTTGAATCAGTCAGTTGTACGCGTATATTTGGCTGCGAAAAACAACTGACAGCAATAAAGGAAAACAAAAAAAATAAATTGAGAAAGATTAATTTTATTTTCATTATTTATTTACTATTTCAACTTCACCTGAAACTACAACAGTTCCGTCTTTTTTAAGACAGCTTACTTTATATTTTCCGGCTTTATTGAATGCAACATCATTAAAATAAATGTAGTCCATATTTGGCTGAACTGTAAACGGCAGAGTTTCTATTGCTTCGCCTGTAGCTTTATCAGTAATGTTGATATTAACATCATCAACTCCGATTTTTGTCTTTGAAGGTCTAAGGTCAACCATGACGGTAAGAGTACCGGTTGTGAACTTGGAAGATTCACCTATTTCACCTTTTACGGCATCATATTTTTCACAGAAGTAAAGCTTATTTTCTTTGCTTCCGAACATCGAACAACCTAAAGCCAGAGAGATTAAAACAACTACTGCCAGATGAAATTTGTAATTTCTCATGAGGGTATTTTTTTAAGTTTTGGAAAAAAAATCTACTTCATTTGTTTCAGTCCGTTCATCTCTCCCCATAGACCGCGTTTATTTTCTCTTGCTTCACGTTCATATTTTCGGAATTCTTCAAGTTTTGATATAGGTGTCGGATATACATTTGCATATCCGTCTTTAATAATTTTAGAGTTGATAAGTGTACCGTCTTCCAGATAAACGTATCTTAAGCTTCTACCGTATTTATCCTTATCTGTTCCCGGTTCTTTTTCCAGCCGTACCTTTTTTCCTTCGGCTAAGTTTTTAACATAATCGGATGCAGCCTGTCCCAGTGTTTGTAATGTTTTCTTATCCTGTCCTGATTTTTTTGAATCTTTATCAAGCTTGCTCGATTGAAATTTCTCAGGTGTATCTATGCCGAGCAGTCTTATTCTTTCACCGCCGGCCATTTTAAAAGTATCTCCGTCAACTACTCTTTCGACAATAATAAAATCCGATTGCTCATCCTGCTTGATTGATTCCAGTTTCGGCGTAACATACTTGTACGCTACATAGCCGATGATTGCGAGGGTGATTACTGTTGAAACGAGCTTTACAAAAAATTTAATCATGTATTAGCTAATGTTAATCGAGTTTAATCGAGTATATCTATAATTAATTTTTTCTCTTCAGGTTTTGTATCTGTGAATTTTATTGCTTTATGAATTCTTTCTTCAGCATGGAATAATTTTGATTCCTCCTCAGCAAAAATTTCGCAGATAGGTTCGCCGATTTTTACCTCGCTGCCGACTTTTTTCTTTAAAATAATTCCTGCAAGGTAATCAATTTTATCATCAGTCTTTTTTCTTCCGCAGCCTAGGTCAATTGCGGCAAAACCGAAATCAACAGCTTTCATTTCAGATATAAATCCGTTTGACTGCGCGCGGATTATTTTTGAGTGCGCCGGACGTTTCAAATTTTTCCAGTCCTTAATATAATCGAGGTCCCCATTTTGTATAGAAACCATTTCATAAAATTTATCTAATGCCGTTCCGTCTGATAATTTTTCCTGAGATATTTTTTCACCTTCTTCCAAGGAGTTTGCCTTTCCTCCGAGATAAATCATAGCTCCGCAGAGAACGTTATTCACTTTATTGCAATCCGGAATATCAACACCTGTAAGCATTTCAAGCGACTCTTCTACTTCAAGCCAGTTGCCGATTTTATTACCAAGCGGTTCATCCATTGCAGTAAGGACTGCAATAGCTTTTTTGCCGAATTTTTTTGAAACCTCTAAAAGATTTTTTGAGAGCTTTAGTGATAAGTCATAGTCAGGAAGATTTGAGCCGTTACCGATTTTCACATCGAAGACTAATCCGTCAGCGCCTTCTGCAATTTTTTTACTCATAATACTTGCAGTAATAAGCGAAACGTTTTCAACGGTGGCTGTTACATCGCGCAGTGCATAAATTCTTTTATCGGCAGGGGCTAGGTCCTTTGTCTGACCGCTCATTACAACTCCGATTTGAGATAGAATTTTTTTGAAGTCTTCTATAGGATAATCGATACGAAATCCCGGAATTGATTCGAGCTTATCAAGCGTACCGCCTGTGTGACCCAGGCCTCGGCCTGAAATCATAGGTACGTAAATTCCGCAGGCAGCTACTACAGGAGCGAGTACGAGTGAGATTTTATCTCCTACTCCGCCGGTAGAATGTTTATCAACTTTTGCTCCGTTTATAAAATCAAGATCAATTACTTTTCCGCTATATAAAATTGCTTCAGTTAAAAAGAAAGTTTCTTCATCATTCATTCCGTTAAAATATATAGCCATCAGCAGCGCCGACATCTGGTATTCGGGAATTTTTCCTTCGAGGTAGCCCGTTATGAAGAAATCAATGTGTTGTCTTGTGAGTGCGTGTTTGTTTCTTTTGAGTTTAATTATTTCGACTGGGTTCATATACCGTAAAAATATCGATTATTAACGGTTTAATAAAGGTTGAATTATAGTTGAAATATTTGTGCCGCTATAAAATTATAACAAGACATTTTATTATTTCAATATTATAATTAATTTATAGTTCATGAATTTTTTTAAAAATATACCTGCGGTAAAATTTTTTGCAATCTTCGCACTTGGAGTAATTGCAGGTAATTTTTTCTTTTTCTCTGCTCAATATCTTTTCTTTTCCCTAATAATCTTATTTCTTTTCAATCTGATTTTACTTTATAAATCGCCTGAAAATAATTTCAGCAGACTATTGGTGATTTTATTAATTTTCATTGCAGGGATTCTTAAATCGAATGTTGATTTTAATTTAATAGAGGCAAACTCAATTAAAAAATTTCCAGACTCAGGAAAAGATAATTACGTGCAGCTCACAGGTGTAATTAAAAATATTCCGGATTATGATTCGGGCAGAGTGAGGTTTGTTCTGCAATCCGAAAATATTGTAACGATGAAGGACAGCTTTAACGTCGCCGGTGATGTAATAGTAAGAATTTTTAAAAGCGGGCAGAAAGTTGAAGATAATGCAAAGGAGCTGGAAGAAGGGGACAGAGTAAGCCTTATAGGAAGAATAAGCACTCCGCAGCCGATGAGAAATCCCGATGAGTTTGACTATAAAAGATATTTGCAGCTGCAGGGCATTGATAAAATTTTTACTGTTAACGGATACAATTTTTACGAAGTAATTTCAAAAGAGAATTTAAATTTCTTCGAGAGATATATCGTTTATCCTGCAAAGAAATTTTCACTGAATAATATAAACCGATTTGTGCCGGGAGATGAAGGCGCATTTTTAAAAGCAATTGTAACAGGTGAGCGGACCGATATTACGCGCGAAATGAAAGTAGATTTTGTAAATGCAGGCGTGATGCATTTAATTGCAGTCTCGGGACTTAACATTGCCTACGTAATAATTTTTCTTACAATATTATTTTCGGTTTTAAGAATTCCTCAGCCGTACAGGTTAATTCTTATAATTATTCTGCTTCTATTCTATTGTGTCTTCACAGGAAGCTCGCCTTCAATTGTAAGGGCAACTTTCATGGGAATTTTTGTCCTGATAGGATTTCAGATACAAAGAAAAATTGTGATTTATAATCTGCTGGGTTTTGCGGGATTGATTATGCTTATCTACGACTCGAAGCAGCTTTTTGATCCGAGCTTTATTTTATCTTTCGGCGCAGTGCTTTCAATTATTTTTCTCTATAAAAGATTTGAAGATTATATTGTTATCCGAATGAAAGCAAATAATTTGCTGAAGAAATTATGGCTTTGGACTTTAGTTACATTTTTTATAACTCTTGCCGCGCAGATAGGAACTTTGCCACTGACTGCGTTATACTTTAATAAGCTCTCAATAGTTGCTCTGTTTGTGAACATCTTTGCAGTTTGGTCTTCCAATATTTCTTTAGCGCTGGGATTTTTACAAATACTTCTGGGAACGTTCTCCGATTTTCTTTCTTCTATTGTGGGAGAATTTAATTACTGGTTCTTAAAAGGACAGTTATGGCTTATAAAATATTCAGCGCAGCTGCCGTTCAGTTTTGTAAATATTTATAAATTCACTTTTGTAAATCTTATCCTGTATCTGCTGTTTGTTGTAAATCTGTTTACACTTAAAAAGTATAATATAAAATTCCGTGGAGCGCTTGCTGTATTAATTGTTGCTGCGTTTTATCTTTCAAATTTAGATTTCAATACAAATTTAAAAATTGCATTTCTTGACGTGGGACAGGGCGATTGTGCTGTAATTAAAACTCCCGAAGGAAAAACAATTGTAATAGACGCCGGCGGACAGAATTTTAATTATAATGCCGGCGAAAATACTCTCGCCCCTTATCTGAAACGAAACGATATTGATAAAATAGATTTACTTGTTTACACGCATTTACATATGGACCATATCGGCGGATTAAAATACATTCTTGAAAATTTTCAGGTAGATAATATTCTTGAAAGCGGGCAGAGATACAATAGCCCGTACGTTAACTCAATCGACAGTATTATTCTTGCGAAGAAAATAAACAGAAGCGTAATGAGATTTGGCGACGTGATAAAGTCAGATGAGTTCAGATTATATTGTCTTTTCCCCAGTGAAGAATTTGCAAGATACTCTTATGATTATTCAAACTCGAATCTAAACAACGGCTCAGTCGTTTTAAAATTTAAATATATAGATACTGAAGTACTTTTTACAGGAGATGCTGAAAGGGAAGCGGAAAGATTTATTGTAGATAGTTATGGAGATTTTTTGAATTGCGATGTGTTAAAAGCCGGGCATCACGGAAGCATTACATCGACAACAATTCCTCTTCTATTGAAGACAAATCCTAAACTGGCTTTGATATCTTGCGGGTTGTACAATATGTATAACCATCCTTCTGATATTGTATTGAGGAGATTTAGAAGGCTTGGCGCTGAAATTCACAGAACGGATTTAGACGGAGCTTTGATAATGGAGAGTGACGGGAATAAAATAAATGTAACTGAGTGGAAATAAAAAATCCCTTCCCTTTAAAAATAAAGAGAAGGGATAAATTTAAAAAAATAAAAATTAAAAATTAGAATCTTATTGTTACATCGTAGATACTGCCGCCGCGTGATGCTCTGAAAGTCATTGAACCGTCCTTATTATACTTCACATTATTCAGAGAAGTATAAGGCTTGCCGGTTAATTTGCCGTCTACAACTAAGTAACTTTCAGTTGTCATATCATTAGGATAAAGATATCCGATATAAAATAATTTCCCGTTCTTTAAGAATTTAAGATTATCGATGTAAGCAAATCTCTCCTTATTGTATGGAAGTGACGGCATATCGAAATCTCTGTTTGAAACTATTTCAGAGGTATAGTCATAAACCATTTCACCGTTAACTTTCTTTTCATTTGAGTTTTGAACAACGAAAGCATAATCGCCTGAATTATTAAATATCATGCTGTTATAATTTCCGTCTTCGGAACCTTGCCCTAAAAGATTTTCGTATGTGCCGATCAATTCACCGTCAACATATACATCGCTTTTATCTTTTGTTCCTTTTTCATAGTCACCGTAAGTTACACCAATATAATAAAATTTGTTTCCGTCGTTGATGAAGTTATAGTCATTCAATCCGTCATATTTTTTTTCAGATACTACTTTCCCTTCATTACCTTTTATCATAAAGAGGGAAACTTTTTTATCAGTCTGATTTGCAGAACCCGCTACTAATACTGAACCTGATTTATTATATTTTTTAGCGCCCTGATTGTAATATGATTTGCCTTCAACACCATTGTTTACATTCACTGTTCTGTATGTGTAGTCATCATAGCCGCCGGGATTTTTTGTAATTATCTGGCTTTGACCTGTAAAAGATATACTTCCGTCAGTAGATAAGTTAATATCATAAATTCCACCTGAGTAACCTGAAATTTCTCTGCTCTTTGAAGAGTTCATCACTTTATAATAATCGTTGCCGACTACTAATCTTGACATATATGTAGTTTCATTGATTGAGTCCATTGTTACATATACAGGAACATTATCTTTATTAAACTTTATCGGAGCATTGATAGCGTTAAATTCTTTCCATTTTTTATCACCCTGCACAACGAACTCACTTCCGAATGCGCTGTAAAATAATCCGTTTCCTTTTGCAATGTAGCTAAGCGCGCCTGACTTATCATAGGTAAAAC
Source organism: Ignavibacteria bacterium (assembly GCA_041859205.1). Taxonomy (GTDB): domain Bacteria; phylum Bacteroidota; class Ignavibacteria; order Tepidaquicellales; family Tepidaquicellaceae; genus JAFDZO01. The sequence continues at coordinate 40,521 of JBHEKU010000138.1, forward strand.
TCATTTCACTAATATCGGTGTAGTCTGTATTTGTAACATTATTGCCCCACATAATAGATGCCTTACCGTTTTGAATAACAATATATCCGAAGTCCCCATTTTTATTTTTGAAAAGATTCTGATACATCTTCCCATCGCCGTCACCTTCGCTCATATAAGGTACATCTGTCATTTCAGCATAGATACTTTTCACAGCTTCATAAGGTCCGGTTTTGTTGATTCCTTTATCAATAGAGTATTTTAAGATATACTGTTTATCACCTTCGGTGACAACGCACTGATATTCGTTATCACTATTCACGAAAGCATTGTAAGAATCGATTGAAGTCATCTCGCCGACTCTTGCTCCGTTCAGTAATAGTACATTATTTTCTGCAAGGTAAGTTGTATCTTTTCGGAAGTTGTAAGCAGTAGTGTAGTTGTTTCCGTTCTTATCGAATTTTGCATCGGCATTAACTACATCGTAGAAATCGGAATTTCCTTTATTGCTTACTAATCTTGACTGGTTTGAATTTGGGTCGAACTCTACATAAGCATAATTTCCATTTCCGTCTGTATAGAAGCTGTAAGCATCAACGGTGTTCTGCCCCGTGCCCGAGTAAAGGAGCTTTTCATCGATCTTTTGCCCGTAAGATAAATTGGCAATTGCTGTGATTAATAAAAGTAAAAAAAGGTAACTGAGGTTTTTCATAAAGTTTGTAATTGTTAGATAGATTATTTAAAAATATGATTTTTGGATTTAAGAATTAAGATATAATGTTTTCCTTATAGCTCAAGTCTTAATCTAAGTATTAATCTTTAAAAAGAATATTTTTATTTTAAAATTAACCTTCTATATTTACATAAATTATAAAACCCCAAAATTTAATTTTATGACTCCTGATAGCAGAAAAGCTTTCAACCTGCTGCTTTACATTGCAGGCGCCGTCATTATAACTCTCGTTATAGTGATTCTGTTCCGTAATAAACCAAAAAATATTTCTACCAATCCAGACGTCTGGCCGAGCTTTGATGTCAACGCCCTTCCCGTTGACTCGACAAGTAAAATGGTGAGGTACGGATATTATTTACTGATGGAAACTTCGAATATTGTAGGGCCCGATGTAAAGGACAGCTCAATGAGATTTGCCGGAAATAATCTTGAGTGCCGCAATTGCCACTTTGAGGCAGGGCAGGTAAAGAGTACATATAATCTGGTGGGAGTCGCGAACCGCTATCCATCGGTTGATAAAGCTACAGGGCAGTCAACTTCACTTGTTCAGAGAGTTAACGGCTGCTTTATAAGAAGCATGAACGGAAAGCCAATGCCTGAAGAGAGTTTTCACATGAGAAGTATTATCGCTTATCTTAACTGGATAAGCAGCGGAGTGCCGAAAGACCTTCAGGGAATAAATATTAAAGATGTGGGTAAAATTGACCGCAAGCCTGACCCTGTAAGAGGGAAGTCAGTCTTTGCAAATAACTGTATGAGCTGCCATGCCGATTTTGGACTTGGTGTTTTAAAGAATGCCGAGATACACGGAGGCGTGAAATACATTATTCCGCCGATAGCAGGGGATGATTCTTTCAACGATGCAGCCGGAATGGCAAGTATGGAGTTCCTGGTGAAATTTCTGAAAACACAGATGCCGAAGAATAAACCCGGCTCATTATCGCTTGAAGATTCTTATGATGTAGCTGCATATGTGCTAAGCCTGCCGCGACCGAAGATGAAGTAAGAAGTAATTATTAAGTTCTGATGTCAAAAGATAATTCGGGCTTGCTTTCGCTCGATGAAGCTTATGATGTTGTGGGTTTTGTTTCGTGCCTGAAGAGACCTCAGTTTAAAGGTAGGGAAGTAAATTAATTATAAATTTATGAAATATTTATTTTTGCTAATATTTTTTTTACCCTCATATTCATATTCCCAAAGTTTGCCTGTTTTAGATTCCTTAGATAACAGCAGATTTGTGTTAATTGATACCACTGAATCTCTAGTTTCAATTTGTTCGCTTGACATAAATATAGTTGATGAAGATTTTATACCGCTACAACTAGCTTTTATTACCTTTTACGACTCTACGGGGAAAATGATTGTCGCAACTGAAACCAATGATAAAGGTGATGGGGTAATCTTTTTTCCGAGGGAAAATGATATTAAAAAAATAAAAGTAGCATATGTTGGATATAAGTATTTTGAATCAAGATTGGATATTAAGAATAGTTTGTTTTTTAAAATTATGCTCAAGCGGGTACAATTTACTTATTGAAATAATTTAAATGATAAATAATAAACTTAATGCCAACAACAATAAAGCAACTTCTTATAGAGCAGTATGCTGCCTGTTATAATGAAGAAAACTGGTTTAAGCCCCTGAAAGACGTTATATCGGATTTATCCGATGAAGAATTTAAATGGAAGGAAAGCGAAGAGGAGCATTCAATCCGCCAGCTTGTGATTCATCTATTATTCTATAATGAAAGGTATTACTATCGTTTCATAGGAAATCCTTTGCCGGCAGTGCATATATCACCGGATAAAGATACTACATTTGATGATAATGATTTATCGAAGGAAGAATTGCTCGATAAATTTTATAAAGTGATGGATGGTTTGTACCAGGCTATGAAAGATGCGGCCGAAGAAAAATTTGATGAAAGACCATTTGATGATGCCGATAAAACCTGGCTGTGGTGGGAAACTCTGCATAATATAAATATTCACAATGCGTATCACCTCGGGCAGATGATGATTATGAAAAAGAAGATGAGATTAAAAAATAATGAGAGGTTATAAATTATTTACGAAGTCGGTTATATCAATGCCTGCTTGTTTTAAAATACTTCTGAATGTACCGTAGGGAATTTCTTTTTTATTCATAGGAAGGATTACAGTCTTTCCGGAGGTATTCTTAAATTTACCATGCGAACCTTTTTGAGAAACAAGAATAAAGCCTATCCTTTTTAAAACGGTTTCTATTTCTTTCGAAGAATATTCTTTAGGCATTTACAACTTCCTTACCGAGGAAAAGTGAATCAATATTTTGGATTTCTATATCTGTTTCTCCTTCAAAGTAGAGTTCGATTGCTTCCTTAATGTTTTTTCTGGCTTCATCAATACTATCTCCAAAAGAGGAAATCTCCACATTGAGGCATTGAGCTATATAGTGTTTCCCTTCATTCCAGATTACATAATTAATTTCTTTCATAGTACTTTTTAAATAAATGTAATTTTTTTTTTGATATTTTAATAGTGATATTTTACCGATAGGTTTTTTTAGGTAAAAAAAAGAATATGAAATAAAGGTTTTTTTATGGTTAATTTTATGAAATACTAAACATTTGATATGTCAAAACTAATTATAAACTACACCTGCTTCGATAGGTTTTTGAAATACGTTACAATTGATACGCAATCGGATATGAACTCCACTTCCTCGCCTTCCACTGAAAAACAAAAAAATCTTGGGAAAATTTTAGTTGAAGAGCTTCTTGCAATGGGAATTACTGATGCGCATCTTGATGACTTTGGATATGTTTACGGAACGCTGCCATCCAATACAGATAAGAAAGTACCTGTAATCTGCTTCTGCTCGCACATGGATACTTCACCGGAATCAAGCGGAGCGAATGTGAAACCTATCATTCATAAAAATTATGCAGGCGGAGATATTGTACTGCCTGCCGATAATACACAGGTATTAAGACCGGAAGAAAATCCCGAGCTGAATAACAATATCGGCTGTGATATTATTACATCTGACGGCACAACACTGCTCGGCGCAGATAATAAAGCCGGGCTTGCTGAGATAATGGATGCTATAAATCATTTAATTGCTCACCCGGAAATAAAGCATGGCACAATAAAAATTTTATTTACACCTGATGAAGAGATAGGCAGAGGAGTTGATAACGTTGACCTTAAAAAGCTCGGCGCAGACTTTTGTTATACAATGGACGGCGAAGCATACGGACATATAGAAGACGAAACGTTTTCAGCAGATGCAGTTGTGATAAAGGTGCATGGATTTAATACTCACCCGGGATTTGCAAAAGGACTGATGGAGAACGCCGCAAAAATTGCTTCGGAAATTATTGATGCTCTTCCTAAGGGAAGATGTTCTCCTGAAACAACTTCAGGCAGGGAAGGTTTTGTTCATCCGATTGTAATGGAAGGCGGAGTTGAATCAATGACTTTGAAATTTAT
>JBHEKU010000035.1:0-6523 GCA_041859205.1 Ignavibacteria bacterium
CGAAATTGCTACTTATATTTACGCTTATTCTCACACAAAGATGAAGCTGCTTGAAACAATAAATGAATGGCGCTCACCGTTCGATTCGCAGTTCGGCGGCGGATTTGTCGGCAATATTTATAAGCTCTTTTTATTTTCAGGTGTTCTTGTTCTTTATTATGCATTTAAGAAAAAAGATCTTTTCTTCGGTTTGATATATCTTGGCTTTATGGTTTACTCGGTAAGAGCAGTACGTTTTACAGTTGATTACATTATTATCATTGCAATATTTTTGATTGTTGCGCTAAGTTATATCATAATGAATTTAAGAAATAAAAGTATTTCAAGTTTCATTAATGATAAGCCTGCGCTTAAAGTTGTAATAGCACTCATATTGATTTATTTTTCGTTCAACCTTCCTAACAATAAACTGTATCTTGATACTCTTCAATATTACAGAATTTCAGGTTTCGGAATTAACTCTGACTTTATACCAACTCAGATGTTTGATTTTATGAAAGAAAATAAAATCACTGAAATAGGGGAGAAGCCGTTTAATCACTTCGGTACAGGCGGCTATCTTGTATGGAATTTCCCCAATACAAAAAATTTCATTGACAGCAGAAACCTTAACGATAATATCTTCAATGAGTATAACGGAATAATGGGCAAGCGCCCCGGCTTCGAAAAAAAGCTGAATGATTACAATATAGATTATGTTTTATATCTTGCTCCGGATTTAGTCCGCGCACCGCAGGAAATGCAGCAGACAATCATCTCTTATCTCTCACAAAAAAGCGATGAATGGAAGCTTGTCTTCTGGGATGATAAATCATTTTTATTTGTAAGAAATATCCCTAAATTCAAAGAAGTAGTCGATAAATACGAATATAAATTCGTCACTCCATTCAATATTGTTTATCAGCCTCAGAGTGTTGATAAAGGTTTTAAAAATAATTTAGAAGAATTTAAAAAAGAAGTAAACAGGCAGAAAGCTGTTGAGCCAAACGGAGCTTTGATAAATTCAGTTCTGAATAAGTATCAGTCTAAACTATAATCAATTTTTAACAATAGCTGTAAGTAAAATAAAAACTAGAAAATGAAAAAATTACTATTCGCATTGGCTGTTTTGATGTGTTATATTTCGGTTCAGGCTCAGGTCGTTCCTATTATAACAATCAGGCAGAATAATTCACAGGGAGTTCCTCTTGATACAGGCGCATACAAAACCGTGACAGGTATCGTTACTGTAGCAAATGAATTAGGCGGACCTTCATACATACAGGATAACACTGCAGGGGTTGCAGTATTTTATAATGATTTTTCAGCAGCCGTTAAAATTGGTGACAGCGTTATTGTTACTGCCAAGCTTACTCAGTTTAACGGATTAACCGAACTCTCTTATACACCTACAGGCTGTTCATTCACTAAAATTGATTCAAATAAAACCGTTGTTCCTATTGAAATAAATCTTCTGGAGCTTACATCGCAGGATTACACAGGCGTTGAACCCTATGAAGGCAGATTGTTCAGAGTAAACAATGTTACAACTACTGCAACTGGCGTATGGGCATATACAAATTATCCGCTTACAGATGTTACCGGAACGTATGCAGGTATATTAAGAATAGATAATAATACAAATCTTATAGGTACTTCTGTTCCTACAGGAACATTTTCTATAATCGGAGCAGGAAGCCAGTTTAAAGTCGGCGCGCCTTATCAGGGCGGATATCAGATGCTGCCAAGATTTACATCCGATTTGATTTTAGGCGCCGGACCGAATATTCTAAATCCGCCTATGGAAACTTCTATCAGCACAAACAGTGTAACTATCACATGGACTACACAGAACGCATCGAATTCGAAAATTTATTACATGAGAAGTGATTCAAATTATCAGCCGGCTGTTTTCAGAGATTCAGTTTTCAACGAAGCGCAAACAACAAGCCACGTACTTACGATAAATAATCTCCGCCCCGGAAAAATTTATTACATGAAAGCTTCTTCAACAAACGGAAGCGGAACCAGCATGAGCCCCGGGAATTATTTCTCAACAGGGTCAGCTCCGACATCAACAGGTAAATGGGAAGTTTATTTCAATAAACCTGTAGATAATACTTATGCTTTACCGGGAAATAATGCAAACGGAAATACAAATTTTGTTACAAGACTTAAACAAAGAATTGACTCTGCAAAGTACTCAATTGATTTTGCTATATATTCATTTAATGATTTAACACAGATAAGAGATGCGCTCATTCAGGCTGCAGTGCGCTTAGTAAAAATAAGAATTGTTTACGATAGCAGAACAAACCAGGCTTTGATGCAGGATTTAATAAATGCAGGTATACCTGTACAAAAAAGAAATACAGGTACAAGCGCATTGATGCATGATAAATTTATGATATTTGATGCAAGAGATACAACATCAGCATCTGATGACTGGCTATGGGGCGGTTCAGCTAATATTACTGATGACCAGTTTAATGTTGATGCGCAGAATGTAATCCTTATGCAGGATCAGTCAATCTGCGGCGCATATACAAGAGAGTTTGAAGAAATGTGGGGTTCACATACGAATATCAATGACCCGGTAAGAGCAAGATTCGGTCCGGCGAAAACTGATAACACTCCGCATTTATTTTTTGTGAACGGTAAAAGAATCGAAATATACTTCTCTCCGTCAGATAATGTTTCAACTCAGATTGAAAATATGATTGGCAATAATACAAATAAGTCAATCAGTTTCTGTATCTATGCTTTCACACGGTTCAATATATCTAACAAAATGAAATCGCAATACACACCTCCGGGAAAAATGGTAAGAGGTGTATTTGATGCTTCACAAAGCGCTTCAGGCGGAGTTTATGAAGAAATGAAAGGGCTGGGTGGACAGACACCGTGGAATCCTGCAGCTCCGGTTTATCTCGAAAATCAAACAGGCTTACTGCACAGCAAATATATGCTAATAGATGCTGATTTGATGACAAGCAATCCGATAGTTCAGACCGGTTCATTTAATTATTCTAATAACGCAACATTCGATAATGATGAAAACGTAATGATAATTTATGATTCATTAATGGCAAATCAATACTATCAGGACTTTGTAAAAAGATATACAGATGCCGGCGGTACGATTGGCATCAGCCATATAGAAAACTCTGTAACTGAAAATTATTTCATGAAGCAAAACTATCCGAATCCTTTCAATCCTACAACAACAATTGAATTCGGTATTCCGAAACAGGAATTTGTTTCATTGAAAGTATACGATATGCTCGGAAGAGAAGTATCGACATTAGTTTCGCAAAACTTAAATCAGGGAGTTTATAAATATACATTCCAGACTGCAGGACTTTCAAGCGGCATGTATTTTTATGTTTTGAACTCAGGCACATTTAAGCAGACAAAACAAATGATGTTAATAAAATAAGTTAGATTCCTCCTTTCCAACGTCCTCGTTGGAAAGGCATGTTACTAAAGAAATTATTTTTCCTTCTCAATAGTATTTAATATTGAGAAGGATTTTTTTTATATATCTGTCAAGAAAAAAATTATAATTATACCTACTAATAGGGAAGATTTTCTTTCGTGATAAAATTAATTTTACTATATTTGAAATGGAGATTTTTATGCGTGAGAATAAATTCAACTTTACATAATAACCCGACCAAAATCCGACTTTTTTCAATTAGCAATTAGCAGTTAACAATTAACAGAAAAACGGACCATTTTCCGACCAAAATCAGAAATGAAAATTACAAAGATTGTTTTTACAATAACGGTTTTTCAAAAACCCGACCAAAATCCGACCAAATCACAAAAATAATTTGGAATTTGGAAATTGAAACTTGAAACTGAATGAAGAATCCGACTATTTTCCGACTAAAATTTCGAAACTTTTTGTATTACATACAAGTTTATATACATATATACATTTCATTTTTAACCCCCATTAAGTAACTTATAGGAATCATGTGGAAAAGACTTTTAATATTATTTGTAGGCGTAATTGCCATGGTTTTGCTGTTTAACAGCGTAATAATGCCGTGGTACGTAAAACACACTGATACGGCAAAAGTGCCGAGTGTAGTCGGACTGAATTTTTTAGACGCTAAGAAGAAGATTGAAGCTGTAGGGCTTGAAGTGAAGCAGGGTGATATACGATATGATGAGAACAAGCCGATTGGGGAAATCATTGACCAGAATCCGCCGGCTGACCAGATTGTAAAATACGGCAGAAGAATATATCTGACGGTCTGCGGCGGCGAGCAGCTTGTTGAAGTTCCAGCCTTGCACGGCAGAAGTCTGCGCGATGCTAAGTTTACTCTTGAACAAAGAGGTCTGCAGGTCGGTGAGACTGTAAGGAAGAACTCAAATGACGTTAAAGAAGAAAGTGTAATCTCTCAGATAATTCAGCCGGGCAGCAAAGTTAAAAGAAGCACAAAGATTGATTTGATAATCAGCGACGGAATGATAAAGGGTGATTTGATTGTGCCGGATTTAATCGGGAAAAAACTTGAAGATGCGAAGAAGCTGATTGCAGATAAAAAGCTGAAGCTCGGTAAAATAAATTATCAGACTAATAACGATTTGCCTCCGGGACAAATTGTTGACCAGTATCCGAAAAAAGATAAAACGGCAAATGAAAATACGGCAGTAGACCTGTTTGTATCCAGAAAGAAAAAAGTAGAGACGGAAGAAAAACCTGCTGTTGATAACACTCCTAACGATAAGAAAGTACCTGATGCAGATAACGGAACTGATACAAAGAAAGAAGAGAAGAAAACCGATAAGAAGACAGGGGATAAGGAAATAACTGCTCCTAAGAATGACCCTGATACTAAGAAGAAAGAAGTAGAAAAGAAAAAAGGTGTAGAGCCGAAAAAGGACGATAAAAAAGACGATAAGAAGACAACTGATACAAAGAAAAAAGTTGATAAGCCGAAGGATGGTAACCAATGAAGTACTTATGTCCATCATTGCTTTCCGCTGACTTTGCAAAGTTAAAGGAAGAGATAAACGAAGTAGAAAAAGCCGGCGCCGATATATTGCACTGCGATATAATGGACGGTAATTTTGTTCCGAACATAAGCTTCGGACAGTCAGTTATTAAGCAGGTCAATGCAATGACTGACTTGCCGCTGGATGTACATTTAATGATAAACGAACCGACGAAGTACATAAAAGATTTTGCAGATGCAGGCGCTGATTATATATCCGTTCACTATGAAAATAATTATCATCTTAACAGAGTCATAAATCAGATAAAAGATGCAGGAGTAAAGGCGGGCGTTGTATTGAATCCGGCCACATCAATCAATGTACTCGAGTATATTCTTCCCTATGTTGATTATGTTTTGCTTATGAGTGTGAATCCGGGATTTGGCGGGCAGAAATTTATTCCGAATGTTATAGATAAAGTCATCGCATTGAAGAAACAAATTACAGAGCGAAGTCTTAATTGTAAAATTGAAATTGACGGCGGAGTTGATTTAGCAAACATAAAAGAGCTATCCGATGCCGGAGTAGATATGTTCGTATGCGGGAATTCAGTGTTCGGAAGCAAGGATAGAGCAGATGTTGTTAAAAAAATGAAAGATTTAATTTCATAACAAAAATGAAAAGCGTGTTTTTCAACAGTGAAGTTCTCAGTGTTGAAAAAAAAATCATAGATAAACTTTCCATACCCTCCATAATCTTAATGGAAAATGCAGGCAGAAATGCTGCAGAGTTCATTGTATCTAAAATTAACTCAAACTCAAAAGTTATAATACTTGCAGGCAAAGGCAATAATGCCGGAGACGGTTTTGTTATCGCAAGGCATCTTGCAAATCATAAAATAAAATCAACTGTTATACTCTTATATCCGCAAGTTGAATTAAAAGGCGATGCATTAGCAAATTATACAGTATTAAAATCATATAAGGAATCTGTTTCAACATTCTATTTGAAGACATGGAAAGAAATTGAAAATCATCTAAAATCAAAGAGCTTGGTTTTAATAGATGCTGTATTCGGAATTGGCTTTAAAGGTGAACTTGAACTAAGATTACAATCTATCTTTAATGAGATAAATGAGATAAAGCGAAAGACAGTTTTTGCAGTCGATACACCTTCGGGTTTATTTAGTTATAATCAGACTGACGAGTGTATCAAAGCTGATTATACTATTTCTATGGGAGTAAAGAAGTTTCATTCCCAATTCTTCGAAGGCAGGGAAGTATCAGGAGAAAATGTTAATGTTGATATCGGCGTTTCAGAAAAATTCTTCGATGCTCTGAATGACGGAAAAATATTTAAGATTGAAGAGAAAGATGTTGCTGCTATTATACCTTCAAGGAATATTAACAGTTACAAATATTCTAGCGGAAAAGTGTTTGCACTTGCAGGCTCAAAAGGATTAACAGGTGCAGCGTATTTGTGCTCGCAGTCTGCGTTAGTGTCCGGCAGCGGCGCGGTAATTTTAGGCATACCGGATTCTCTTAATGTAATTCTTGCAAAAAAACTTACTGAGGTAATGACAGCAACATTGCCT
>JBHEKU010000057.1:0-11446 GCA_041859205.1 Ignavibacteria bacterium
GCTTCCTGCCTGAAGCATTTCATTTACAAGTTCATTGACTATCCTGCCGTTTAAATCAAAAACACTTATTTTAACCAATGAGCTTTTCGGCAAATCAAATTTAATTTTAGTAATCGGATTGAATGGATTCGGATAACTATTATACAAGAAAAATTTATCAGGTATCGTGGAAGTAATATTATTTACCGCTGCTATCCCCGTTCTGAAACTGTATGTGAGTGACCAATCACTGTATTCATTATTAACAAACTTTCTAACCCTCCAGTAATATGTAACCTGGTCGCTTAAAATTCCTAAGGGTAATTGGTAAAAATTTTCGGAAACTCTAACCGAGTGCAGAATAGTTGAAAAAGTATTGGATGTTGATAATTGAAAATCTGAATATGGTCCGCTATAACCCCAGCTAAAACCGGGATCTAATCTCTCATTTTGCTGCCCGTTTGTAGGATTATAAAGCGAAGGTGCAGTTAGGACTGTATTCAAACTTGCATCGGCTTTAACATAAAAAAATCTTGCATCCGTTGCTACATTCGGAGTATTAACATTGCTGCCGGGAATTGTATCCCGTTGTACAACTAAATTTATTACATTTGAGAACGGTTGAAGATCAATATAATTTGATGGTGAAGGATAAGTCCAATCGTTACGTGGAGCAGCCGGATTCATTCTTCTTGGAGAGGAAAACGTTGCGCCGGATGCATAGGAAATGTAGATATCATTATAGCTTGTTGTATCAGCTCCGCCCGTGTTTGCATTCTGAACCATCATCGCACAATATAGAACATTGCCTGATGAACTGATTCCCAAAGCCGGTCTGCAAATAGGAGCCTCTAAATCCGTTGTTCCTCTTGCAGGAGCGTAGCGAACATTAACTGTATCTGCAATTATTAGACTTTGCCCGCCGTTTAGAGCAGATGACCACACTCTTATTTTGCTTGGCGCACCGGGGAAATAATTTCCAATCGTATTCTGTTTTACTGTTTCAAATGCAACGTAAGGTTGATTTCCGTTTCTGTATATCATTGAAATTCCCATAAAGCCTGCGAGTGAATCTGTGCTGAAGTTCGCATCAAATATTTTTTGGGCTGATGAAAACGTTTCGCCGTTATTAGTTGACTGCATAAACATTACGTCGCCGAAATTATCCGGCGATGCATCTTTGTTAACATATGCAATGCCTATAATTCCCTGAATTCCTGCTGCTATTGAATAAGCGCCTCCGGAGGATTTACCAACATTATTATAACCAGAAAAATTACCAAGCGAACTGCTTGCTTTATTATACTTAAGCGAATCGGAAGAGGATGAAAGGAAGAAATATTTATTTGTAAGATTTATATTCTCTCCGCCTGCAATTTTAGGCCAGAGATATCCGCCGCCGGGTTCATAAGAAGAAAATGAACCAAGCCCGGGAAAAGCATCGATGAATATTGCCGTCTTAATGATGGATGCGGGACGATAGTGTGCAGCTATTACAGGTACGCCGCTGCTTAGTCCGGATATAACAGGAAAGCCGGAATTTGAACTGCCGGATACATTCGGTGTTATACTCCATGTAGCACCTTTATCACTGGAATAAAAATATTGAACTCCCCTGTCGCTCCATACCGACGGCTCTGAAGAAAATGTATATACTGCGTGAACATCATTAATATTATTGGGGTTTTGCCAGATTAACTGCGGACTGTTGTTCGTCTGTAAGTCATAATAATTTCTATCTAATGTTAAAGGTATCATAGATAGAAAATCTGTATTATCGTTTTCCTCTGATTTATATATCTCCATGCGACGCTTTTCATCGGTTAAATTAAATCTGAATTTATCGCTGTAGTAATGCTCGCCGTTGAAATAAATTTTTACAGGTATAGATGAGAGATGTTTTATTTCTTCAGGCGTGAAGACAGAATTAGAATATGAGGGGGTAGAGCCGGTTAACAGTGATACAATACTTAACAGTAGTATTGCCGATAGAAAGAATTTCATAAAAATCCTCCTTTGATTGGGCTGCTTTTATTTCCTATATTAATAATTATTTTTATAATTATATATGTAAATATCGATACACTTTCCGACAATAAATCATGCCAATCTATTTCTAAATTTTTATAGACTATTATTTGTTATATTGCAAAACACTGATGTATTTCAGTTACAATTTTTAACTAATCTAAAATTCATAATCATCATGATTAGAAAATCAACAGCAGTATGGTACGGCAGCGGTGCCGAAGGCGACGGAATTTTATCAACTCCAAGCGGTGTGCTAAGCGATACACCATATTCGTTCAAAGCAAGATTTGTAAGCAAGGACGGAGAAGAAACGTGGACTAATCCTGAAGAGCTTATAGCAGCGGCTCACGCCGGATGCTTTTCAATGGCGCTAAGCTTTCAATTATCGGGAGCAGGATTTCCTCCGGATGAAATTCATACAGATGCTTTGCTCACAATGGAAAAAGAAGATGCAGGCTGGGAAATAAAAGGAATTAAACTTGTTGTTGAAGCAAGCGTTCCGAATATCGATGATGCAAAATTTCAGGAGCTTGCCGGGAATGCAAAGGCAGGATGCCCCGTATCAAAAGCTCTCGGAGCAATAGATATCACTATGGACGCAAAATTGAAATAAAAACATTTCATTTTAAAAACTAATAATACCGGATAACTTAAAAATAAAAAATGTTTCCTATAGAGTTTCTATGGGAAACATTTTTGTTTAAATAGCGTCTGGGGCGCTACACTTGCGGCAATAATTACATTAAATTATACGCGCCGGAACATAAGGACCATTTTCCTCCGGCGCGAAGGAGAAACAAATACCATAACTAAGTACTACTCACTACATTGTATTGCCAAACTTTCTGAACGCTTATTGTGTTTTTTGTATAACGTCAAAAATATCTTTTACTTCGGAGACTAATACGGCTTCATAAATTTTTAAAGCTGCCTCATCAAGCGAACCGGTCGGTCTTATAACTGTTCTTAAAATTTTTCCGTTGTTGAAATAAACCTCTATTCCGTCTTCACCCGTATCTTTGCCTTCATGCTTCTCCCCTTTTTGAAGGAATGCAAATACAACTGTTCCGTTCTGTACATAAAATTCCTGAGTATCTTCACCGTAATTTTTCTTTGGATAGAGTTGAATTCTTTTCAGCTTATCACCGTCATAATACAAGTCGGCTTTATCCCAATTTTTTTTCAGCTTAGGAGTTGTGTTTTCTCCCTGCAGATTAATTTCTTTTTTAGTGAATTTATTATCGCGGAGCATAGATTCACCCTGCTGTCTGAACTCAGATATTTTGTTTATTATTTGTTCTTCGTTAAGTCCTGTGTAATTGCCCGTATCTGTTGTTACTCCCGAAGAAGTTTTTACTGAAGTCTTGCATGAAAATAAAAGAAGACTAAACAACATAAGCCCGAGAATCAGGATAATGTTTTTCGGTTTCATATATAGAGATTTGAAGTTTAGGAAATTAGAGTTGCGTCTTGCTGGGGCGCCGGGTCGAAATATTTTAGAAATAAATCGCGGCATTTGTTGTGGTATTTAGTGTATTTTAAAATACACGTTTCTTTCACAGTAAGAAATTCAAAAAGAAATCACTAAAACTATTGCCTATGCAGCATTTACTTATGGGCGCCTTTTTCGCCAGAGGCGAAAAGCGTCATAAATTATTTCATGAAGAATTCATGAAATAATTTATGACGCGTCCCGATGAAATCGGGACAGGCGCCCACATCCCCCTGCTAAGTAAGGTAATTATATACTTGATACACCCATGGTTTAATTCCTCCCTTGAGGGAGGTGTCGAGCGAAGCGAGACGGTGGGTGTTCGTTCAAACACCCCTCCCGACCTACGGTCGGACTCCCCTCAAGGGGAGAATTTTTGTGGGTTTGTTAAGTATATAGACGCCCTAAGCAAGGAGGAGGTGGTTCAAACACAAAAAAGCCCGCAGGAAAAAAATCCCACGGGCTTTCGTTACTATTTATTTGTAAATGAGAACTACTTACTACACTTTTATTTAAGGCTTATTACAAATCCGAATTTGTTTACTGCGCCTAAATCTTTATTCACATTATAACTGTAATCGAGGTGAACATCCATATAATTTATGCCTACTCCGAATGAAGGTGAAGTTGAAACTGAATTATATCCGCCTCTCAATGTAATGATATCTTTATAAACATTATATTCGGCTCCGCCTGTGAACTGCACACTTTTATCGAATGTGTAATTCATCTCAGGAGAAATTGTAAGCGCCGGAATTACTTTATAAGCTATGCCTAATTTTATTTTTCCGGGATATGAATCTGAACGCGAACCAAGGCTTATCTTCGGAGGAACGATGTCCTGCAATACAAGTCCGCCGGCAAACTGCTCATTGAACTTTGCAAGCACACCTATATCTGCGCCGAAGCCTGTAGCGCTTGCATCTGCAAGTGTATGGCTGATAAGTTTTAAGTTAGCGCCGACTCTTACATTTTCCGTTACTGCTCTGGAATATGAAAGATAGAAGGCAGTTTCGTTATCAGAGAATGTAGAACCGTCAGGTCCTGATAAAGAAGTTACATAAGGTATATCAGATACCTTGGAATAAATTACTCCCAGCCCGAATGTACCTGCCTGAAAGCCTTTTGACACTCCGAAGTTACCGTAGTTTACTCCGTTCATATTGCCGTATAGATTCGAATACATTCCCATGAACTGCAGCTTTTGATTGCTGCTAAGTCCGGCAGGATTGTAAAATATCGACGACACATCATTTGCAATTGCAGTAAAAGTATTGCTCATTGCAGATGCTCTTGCGCCGTATCCGTTCTTTAGAAAAGCCCCTGCTTCCCCTCCTTCGCCCGTTTGAGCGAAGGAATTTTTCACTGAAGCTAATGCTATTATTGATGCGATTATCGCTATGATAAATAATATTTTTCTCATCTTAAAACTCCTATTTTAGAATATTTAATGTATTCAGCGCCGTTGATTGTAGCTTTTACAATGTAGTAGTATGCGCCGTTTGCAACTTCTTTGTTCTTGTCATTTTTCAGATTCCATGTGCTTTCATAGTAATTTCCGTTGCGTGTGAAGTCAGCTTTATTGAAAGTCTTCACAAGCTCACCGCCTAAATCGAATACTGTGATTTTTAAATCATCGATGACTGCAGGAAGCTCTGCTCTGAACAAAGTCTCCGTTCCTCTTACAGGGTTAGGATAATTGAACACTGCTCCGAGGTCAGTTACATTTGTAGGTGCTGCGTCAACTCCGTCAAATCTTGAGTTGCCTAAATCTTTACCGAGTGACTGCCACTGAATTTCTGTTGCAGAACCTGTTCCCGGCAGTTCAAAAGATTTTATTGTCTTATCGAATGAAGGCACAATCATATCCATAATTCCGTTGCCGTCTATATCCCCTATCGCTGATGAAGAAACTATCCATGATTTATATTGTGAGAAGAGCATCGTAGCGGCTGCATCCATATTGCCTGATTTATCCAGCACGTAAACTGCTCCGTTCATCGCACCGTAAGTAACTTCCTGATATCCGTCGCCGTTTACATCGGCAACTACAGGTGATGAATTTATCTCGGAGACTGATTTGAATTCCCAGTTCACCGGAAGTGATTCTGTTCCGTTGACATTAAATATTCTTCCGTCCGTGCTTGCGATTATTATTTCTCTTGTGCCGTCTGCATCTATATCTGCAACTACAGGTGAAGAAATAAATCCGTCAGCAAGCTTTGACATTGCGTAAGCTGTTCCGTTTGTATTGATTACATACAAGGTTCCGCTTCCGCTTGCTGCTATTATTTTATAAGATGTTGAATTTAATTTTGAAATTACCGGTGAAGAGTAAATCATACCGTCAAGCTTTACAGGGAAACCCGCAAGCTGTGTTCCGTTTGTTTTCACTACATTCACTGTGCTGTCTGATGTTCCGATTATAATTTCTTTTGAACCGTCGCCGTCAACATCACCGACTGCAGGTGAAGGAACGATTAAAAGATTTCCGAATGCATCAACTGTATTTTGTAATTTTACAGGGAAGCCCGGCTTTATAAATCCCTGCATGTTGTAAACATAAAGTCTTCCGTTACCTGCGTATACAATAATTTCTTTTGCGCCGTCACCGTCTATATCTGATATTACCGGTGAAGATTTTATCGGAGTGTTCAGCAATACCGGGAAGCCGGTTAATGCTGTTCCGTTTTGATTTATTGCATACAGCTTTCCGTTATCTGTTCCGAATACTATCACTTTCGTTCCGTCTGATTTTTTATCTACTGCTGCTGTCGAACGAATGATACCGCCTGTGTTTATCGGGAAGCCGCTTATTTGTGTTCCGTCTGATTTGAATGCATAGAAGTTATTATCCATTCCACCTATGAGAATATCGAGTTTATTATCGTTATCTAAATCAACAAGCTTTGGTGAAGCAAAGAATTTAGATACAGTATCCTGTAATGTCACTCTTGCAAGTCCCTGATTCATAGGTTCAATTCTATCCTGTGCAATATTTCCGAATCCGGAATTATCAGTAACAACATTTCTTCTTGTCCATACTTTACTTGAATCAGGTGTTGTGTACCAGTTTGTATTTGTAACTTTTCCTGAAATGATATAAGGATTGAAAGAAGGATATGCATACCATATTGCCGTAGTCGGTCCTTCAAGCGGCCATTTATAATTTGCAGGAAGCTTGTAAGCTAAATCCAAATAATATCCGTAGAGAGGCAAGCCTGAAACAACACTATTATCAACATTTTGCGTATTGCCTGCATTTCCTACTAATGCTGCAACGTGAATTTCATTTCCAATCTCTGTTAATATGAAAGGATCTGAAATTGATGCATTGAATGCATTGAGAGAGTTTGATGTATTGTTAACCGTAATGCTCAATGTTGCTGTGTATCCTTTTACATTTCCCGGCTGGCCTTCACTTGTATTTGTATTAAAGTAGCCTGACTTAGGAGGCAATGCCTGCTTTGTCGACGGGAATACTGTTATCGTTCCTGAATTATTAAATGCTCTGTTTGTAAATCCTAAAGCGTTTAATACTGTTCCGTTTGAATCTTTAACTGTTAATGTTGCAGTCCATGAGCCTTGTATATTCAGTTTGTGTTTGAATGCGTGGTCGAATGATGAACCTCTTGCCAATGCTTCATAGTCAAGAGAAATTATTTTTATCTTAAGATTATTATCTGCCAGAACGTTTGCATGTAATGATGTTACAAAGTCATTCACGTCCCAGTCATTCCAGCTTGAGTTTTTCAAATCCTCATAGACAAGTAAATAATTTTCATTTATACCTGCAGGGTTTGCATTTACTACATTTGTAATTGCAGTGTTCTGTGTAATTATTGTATCGTTCCCTACTTTACCGTGACAGGTAGTTGTTACAGGAAGATTTGTATTATTAGGAATGTAACTTCCGTTACGATATAACGAATCTGTTCTTACCTTAACTCTGATTTTTAATGAATCGCCGTGGTCAAATCTATAGTCTTTCCATCTTATAATTTCATCGTCGCCTGAATGAATTCTTTCACCTTCACCAATGTTACCGTGATTTGATGAAAGATTAGATGACTCATAATGTAAGCCGTCCGGAATTTTTATCTCTGTCTTTGTATTTGTCATAGTAGAACCTGAACGGTTTGTGCATGAACTTGTGATTGAAACCGTATCGCGTGAGTGTAATGGTGTCTGTACTGTATTTGTATTTACTGATACGCCCGGAGCAAGTACGCTCGATGCATAGCACATCCAGTTATCGTTCCAGTTTGAAAATGCCGCAACAATCGGCTGCGTAGCTGTAAATTTTAAATAAGGTTTTTTACCGCCTTCTTTCATCTGATTGAACTTTGCCTGTCCGACTTTAAAATCAAAATATCTTCCTGCTGCTATAGTAATTGTAGTATCTATAAATGTACCTGTTGCAGCATCCTGAACTCTTACACTTGTGCCCGGATAATAAGCAGATAAAAATACGTGAGTGAATAATCCGCCGTCGCTTATCTGTGAAAACTTTTTATTTGAAAAAGGGTCAGTACAATTGTTTTCAAGTCCGGGAGGACCGAGATAAATTACGAAATTTTTTCCGGCGCCGTCACCGTTCTCCGATGAAGTGAAGGAATACATATCTGCCGTACCTGAACCTGTACCTGTTTCAAGCCAGTTAGCTTCAAACAATGAAACCTTACCGCCAAGAGTGTATGCTCTGAACAAACTGTACTTTCTTGCTGAAGGTGCAACCCAGTCTGCATTCTTTAAAGCATTTAAATTATATGTGCCGAGCGATGTCCAGTTATTTCCGTTGAGGTAATCTAAATTCAGTGTAACGTTATTATTGAAGCTTACCATTCTAAGCTCCTGCTCGCCGGCATAATCAGCAGGGATAGCAAAAGAAAATAAGCTATCGACTGATGAACCTTTTATACCCGGAACAAATCCGCCGCCGTCTCTTGCATTACCCCATAATGAACCATACTGCATAGTAACGGGCTTTGAAGCCATTATTAAATAGGTTCTGCCCGGAACAAGAATATCTCTGCCCGAGGTCTTTATATTAATTAAATCTTCTTTAGTATTCAGGTTTGTGGTAACAATCTGAGACTGGCTTGCTGTATTTACGTTTGTAAGTCCTGTAGTTGTTGTTGCTGTAGTTGTAATATCGTAGACCTGAACAAGCGTAGAATCTTCGTAAGCAAAAACATTTATATCCCTGTTAGTATATCCTGTAGGCGGCGAGTAAACATAAAACAATCTTCCTCTCATCGTTCCGTTATCTGAAGGAACAAAATCATGCTGCCAGTCAGAATTTGTTGACATGGAAACAAGCGAAGGCTTGTTTGAATTTACTAAAAAATAATCGCCGTCTGCTTTTCCGCCGGCATCATCATTAACCGCGCCATCTTTTATATAACGCACATACGATTGTCCTTTCATAAGCACACCGGAGAATGAATCATCATTATCTCCGTCAGAATCATCATCAATAATATCTATAACTGTTGAATCCGTAATTGCCGTAACGATAAGGCAAACACTGCGTCCGTTATTATCGTTATTGGAAGGCACATACAATTGAAATTTTGTACCTGCTGCGCCGGCAAATGCCGCAGAAGGAATTACAATAGC
Source organism: Ignavibacteria bacterium (assembly GCA_041859205.1). Lineage (GTDB taxonomy): Bacteria > Bacteroidota > Ignavibacteria > Tepidaquicellales > Tepidaquicellaceae > JAFDZO01. Next base: position 9,125 of record JBHEKU010000057.1, read on the forward strand.
TAATGCCCAAGCTAGTAAAAGTAGTTTTCTCATTTAGGGTTGTTTATATTTGTCTTTGTATAATAGCCCTTAACTCAAATCCTATGCCAATTAATTTTTAATATCGGATTTTTTTAAGTGACTAATATTACATAGTTTTTAAATATGTTGAAAATAATGAAAATAGTAATGAAACATGCGTTTTTGAGCAAAACACAGTCACAAGACTTTGCGCAGGATGGGAAAAAATTTAGGAAAAAATTTAGGAAAAATATAACAACTTTATAAAAAGAATTTAAACACAATAAATTGAATGTTAAAGTGAAAACCTCAAGATTGGAGACGCTAATATTTATATATTTTTTATAAGTAAATCCGGAAAAAAATATCTCATTTTGAATTGAACAATTATTTTTAGCTTTTTAATTTACAGGATAACCTTTAACCCAATTCACATGAAATATTTATTTTTAGTATTAGTATTTTTTGTAACGTCAATTTCGTTTGCGCAGACAAAAACAGAATGGAAAGAAAAAGATGCTTTTCACACAGTAATGTCTGAAACTTTCCACCCTTCTGAAGAAGGAAAACTTGAACCAATTAAAACCAGAATCGGTGAAATGGTTGATGCTGCTGTTGCCTGGAAAAACTCCGGTATTCCCGAAGGGCTCGATTCTAAATCAATCAAAAAAAATCTGAAAAAATTGGTAACGAATACAAAATCACTTCGTAAAAAAATCAATGCAGGCGCATCTGATGAAGTGATAACTGCCAGACTAAATAAGCTGCATGATTTATTCCATGATATCGTCGGCATGTGCTCAACAAAGCATGAAGATAAAAAATAATACTACGGTTTATTTTTAAAATTGAAAATCCCAATCTTTGAATTAAAAGATTGGGATTTTTTTTTATGTAAAACAAAAATGCACCACATTTCTGTGAGGCATTCAAAAAGATTGTTCCCCTCCTTTACAAGGAGGGGATAGGGGTGGTTTAAAGTAATGAAGGAAATGTTCTGCTGATACCGCCCCCTCAGTCCCCCTCCTTATAAAGGAGGGGGAAGCCGTACGTATCAAACAAAAAAACCCCGCATCTGCGAGGCATTAAAAAAGATTGTTCCTAAGCTATCAATTATCAAGTCCCGCATTAGCGGAAGAGGAGTTATTGGTTTAAGAAAATCTAAATTGCTCTTGTGTGATACCGCCCCCTCAGTCCCCCTCCTTATAAAGGAGGGGGTAGCCGTACGTATCAAACAAAAATGCCCCGCATTTCTGCGAGGCATTAACAAAGATTGTTCCCCTCCTTTACAAGGAGGGGTTAGGGGTGGTTTAAAGAGTAGCTATCAAATTCGTACTGCACGTTAAACCCCCTCTAACTCCCCCTTGGTAAGCGGGAGAACAAGTTTTTCTATCAAACAAAAAAACCCCGCTTGTGCGAGGCGGTGATCAAAATGAGTTTTCTAACCCCCTCCTGCGAAGGAGGGGGAAGGGGGAGGTCTCATACAAAACAAAGTAACCTTTACTTTAACGAAACCCCTCCCTGCCCTCCCCTTCGCAGGGGAGGGAAAAATTTGGTGTAAAAAAAATGCCCCGCTTTTGCGAGGCATTTTAAATTTCATACTCAGATAATTTTACTTACCGAGCTTCTTTTTCCTTTGATGGTTTTGGAACATTGAGTATCCAATAAAGCAGATTACGAAAAGGATAATCGCGTACCAGAATATCTTATCATATGCAAACATAGATTTTTCATTTTAATTTCCCCTTTAGTATTACTACTTAATTAAATTAGGTTTTTGTGCAGTCAATAACAACTCTATTGAAGTTTATTCAAACTTTCATAAATAAGTATTTGTAAATAAAAAAGCCCCGGCATGTGTGAGGCATGAGCATGTTCCCTCACCATACTAAGGGAAGAGCTTAGGAGGAATGATTGTGGGTGTAAAAAATTTATGAAGAATTTTGACTTTTAAAAAATGAAGCCGGTTATTAAAATCTTGCGGGACAAGCCCCCTCCTGCGAAAGCCTGTCCCGCACCCTGTATCAAGTACGGGGCAAGCTTTCTGATGCGGGAGAGGGGGAAGTGGGAGGTTATACAAAAATGCACTGCATTTTTGTGAGGCAGGAAAATTTCTATCGCTTCCCGCTAAAGCGGGACAGGAATTTCACTGATTATTTCTGATTAAAATGATTTGTGATAAATATTCTGCACTAATCCTAAATCATATAAATCATATAAATCATGTAAATCATGTAAATCATGTAAATCATGTAAATCATGTAAATCATGTAAATCATGTAAATCATGTAAATCATGTAAATCATGTAAATCATGTAAATC
>JBHEKU010000086.1:0-3324 GCA_041859205.1 Ignavibacteria bacterium
GGAGATGAATGGATTACAAAAAATGAAACAGCGATTCTGAAAGTACCGTCAGCTATAATTCCTGCTGAAAGCAATTACCTGATTAACCCTTCTCATAAAGATTTTAAAAAGATAAAAATCTTAAGATGTGAAGATTTTAATTTTGATCCAAGAATTAAATCTTAACTTATGATTTCTGCTTTTGTATCAGATAATAATTCATCCTTTCTCATAGCAAAATCTTTGCTGGAAAAAGAAAATATTCCGTTTATTCCTAAAGGGGAAAATTTAGCAGGACTTGAATATACTTCTTTTGAAATTTTTGTTAGAGAGGAAGATTTTGAACGAGCTAAGATTCTAGTCTCAGAGATTGAGGAGAATAATGTTCATTTGCATGAAAAATACAATAAAACACACAATTCGTTTTTCGGAGTATTAGTTATAGCCGGTATTCTAATTTCAGTTGCGCTTCTGTTTGTTTTAGGATTATGGTTAAGAGGTGGTGATTAATTATAGTGTTTTGTGCTTTCCCAAATTTCTTTTAAATTTACCTTTGGTTTCCATGCTATAAAAATTGGCATGTTATCTTCATAAGGCATTGAATATTTATTTGATGTTGTATCTACCTGAACTATCTCATCAAATATCTGTTTATTTTCTTCGTTATCTCCACCTAATATAATTAGAGTATTTAAAGAATCTTTTCGTTCCTTTCCCCATATAAAATGGTTATTATGTCCGCATAAAACCTCGGGTAAATTATATTTTTTCCCATAGTAATTTATTGCACCGGCTTCTCCATAATTTTGTACAAAGATACCTGTATATTTTTTTTCATTTTCAGGAATAGAATTATATGCTTTTATAACTTTATCCGTCATATCTTCCCAGCCAAATCTATCAGCGTAGAACTGGGGAAGAATACCTTGTTTATGTTTTTCGGAACTACCGGGTTTTACACCTAGAAAATTTTGGTAAGCAATAAAATTATCCGGACTTAAAACCGGAACTACCATTGGTATTATTATAAGTCCTAAAAGAAAAATTACTACCGGGATTGCAAACTGAGTTCTGCTCAGATTTTTACGCTCAAAAAATTTTGTTACAACAACTGAACCGATTGTAATTAATACCGGATAAAGCCCCTCTAGATAATATGGCTTAGCTTTATTTACCGAGAATAATATAAAACTTATCAAAAAAATAAATGCAATCATCCTGTACTTTTTCATAGATAAAAATAGGAGAGATATAAGTGCAGTTACCCTTAAAATAAAATTTATCGGACCGAAATCCGTTATTTGAGATATTACAAATGCAGGGAAAGAAAAATCTGCATTTTTATATTTCGCAGCATTTGTAATAAATAATTGTGTAGCAAAGTCATTTTGAATATTCCAAAGGAGATAGGGTATAAATGATAAGAATATTATGGCAGCTCCTGACCAAAAATATTTTGATTTGAAGAACACGCGTTCTTTAGAAATCAACAATGCAGCAAAAACTGAAACAAGAAATATTGATATGCCAACTTTATTATTAAAACCTACTCCTGCAATGATTCCGAAATAAATCCAGAGTTTATTATTCGATGAGTTAATAATCCGAAGTAAAATATAGAATAGCAAAGTCCATATAATAATCTCCCAGGAATTCATTGAGTAATATCCAAAGTTTGCCAGATTTACGGGAATGAAAATTATACAAACTAAAGCTAAATATAATGAATATCTATTGCCGCCAACTTCATTATTAATTAATGCACAAATGAAAAACAAAGAAGCACCGAGAAATGCAGGTATTATTCTTATCGATAACTGAGAATCACCGAAAATTAAGGTCCATATTTTAAGAATTAAAACAGAAAAGGCTGGATGATCAACATAACCAAAAGATAAATGCCTGGCGCAATCTAAATAATAAAATTCATCTCTGAAGATGGGATAATTTAAGCCTGCGATTAGTTGAAACAAAAAATATATTGTGGAGAAAACGTAAACTTCTTTGGGAATTTCTGAAAGAAGTTTTTTCATATCTCTTGTTTAATTGGTGAAAGTATTAATCTTCCATTTGAATTTTTCTTCTGAGTTCATTAAGCTCGGCATTGATATTATCAAGCTCGGAATATTCAGAAGTATTTTGCGGTGTGTATTTTTTGTGTTTTGATAAATAGCTTGTATTATAATCAATGTCATATTCATCGTTATCTTTGCTCTCATGCTTTACTGTTGTTCTGTTTTTTATTGCATCGATAAAAACTTTAACGCCTTTAACAATTCCATTGTATGAGGCAACAGTTTCAAGTACAGGCGCTCCGACTTTTACTCGTACATCATCAACCAGATCAGTAACTCTCTGAACTGTATCTTTTACATTATCAGCGGTGCTGGTAAGCGTATTCGTTACGGTATCCAAAGTTTTTGTAACTGTATCCATATTTTTATCAACAGAATCAGCTATTCTGTTTGCCGTGCTCAGAAACTTGTCAGCATCAACAATTAATGGTTCTGCCTTTTTCTTTAAATCTACTACATCGTCAGAAAGCGCTTCTATTTTTTCTGCAAGAGCTTTTATAAGTTTTATTAGAACTGCAACAAATCCTATTAATACACCAATGGTGAGGATTTGCAAAATTACTGATATTATTATGAATGTATCTGCCACTGTGAGGTAAGTTTAATTTGCCTGATTACATTATGCAATCAGGCAGATTAATTAAAAAATATTAAGCTTGCTGCTGCTTTGTTTTTTCATCTTTGTATGCATCAACTCCGGCTTTAACTGCATCTTTTAGATGCTGTGTTTCATTGGAAATTTTTTCCTTTGTTGATTCCAATGTTGAAGATGCCTTTGATTTTGCATCATTAAGAATCTGATTGGCATCGTCAATCAAAGAACTTGCTCTTTGCTTAGCTTGAGAAATTACATCCTGAGCCTTTACTTTTGCTTCGTTCATGTAATCATTTGCTTTTGTTCTTGTCACTTCCCAGTACTCCGAAGCGTCATCAACTAACTCATCTTTTTTGATTTTGATATCGGCACGTAACTCTTTACCGCTTTTTGGTGCATAAAGCAAAGCAATAGCTGCTCCGATTGCGCTTCCGGCTAAGAAACCTACCATTAAACCTTTAGCCATTTTGTTGTCTTCCATTGTATTTCTCCTTAGTTAAGTTTACGTTCACTGCCCATTTCAGATAATAATCTAAAATAAGTATTGAACCTTGTTTAAAAATAGTGATATAAATAGCTTAAATCAATTTATATTACTGTTATTTGTTATACGTTTTTTGAGTTTTAAAGTTCAATTTACCGTACATATTTGTGTTTTACTCCAATTGGGAAATA
>JBHEKU010000139.1:0-14011 GCA_041859205.1 Ignavibacteria bacterium
GTTACTCCATTTAAAAGATTATTTATTTTTTCTAAATTCATAAATGCAAAAAACTTTACCTCTTCTATTTCTGATAATTTTATCAGTCAGCCCGTTATTTAATCCTGTCAATTCTCAAGAGAATAATCCGGTTAATCCTACTTCGGCGAAAGAACGCTTGGAGACATTCAGCTATAAAAAGTAGATGCAGGAAAATTCCATATTAAAAAATATAGAGTTTACAAACATCGGTCCTTCCATTATGAGCGGACGCGTAGTTGATGTTGAAGTCTCTCCTTCTGACCCGACTATTTTTTACGTGGCTTACGCTTCAGGCGGACTGTGGAAGACGGTTAACAACGGAATGTCATTCACTCCGCTGTTTGATAAAGAAGCAGTGATTACCATAGGGGATATTGCAGTTGACTGGACAAATAATATTATTTACGTAGGAACCGGTGAAAATAATTCGAGCCGCTCATCATATTCAGGCACAGGAATTTATAAATCAACTGACGAAGGAAAATCTTGGAGCAATATAGGTCTGGAAGAAACTCATCACATAGGAAGAATAACTGTTGATGCAAAAAATCCTAATAAAATATTTGTCGCTGCATTAGGTCATTTATATTCATCAAATCCTGAAAGAGGAATTTATATCAGCGAAGATGCAGGGCAAACATGGAAACATACGTTGAAGATTGATGATAATACTGGCGGCATAGATTTAGTAATCGACCCGCAAAACTCCAATAACATTTATGCTTCGATGTGGTATCGAACTAGAAGAGCATGGAATTTTGAAGAAGCAGGAACTACATCCGGAATTTATAAAAGCAATAACGGCGGAAATACGTGGAGCCTTATTACAACTCCGTCATCAGGATTTCTTACAGGTAAAGAAACCGGACGAATTGGTCTTGCCATCTATCCGAAAAATCCGCAGATAATTTATGCATGCGTTGATAACCAGTCACCGCGTAATAAAAAAGATGAGGATGAAGAAGATAGACTTACGAAAGACGGCTTGAGGAAAATTTCAGAAGATGAATTTATGAAGATTGATACTTCAAAGATGAAAGAATTTCTTGTAGATAACGGCTTCCCGGAAGAATATACAGCAGAAAAAGTTTTTGAAATGGTTTCGAATAAAACTATAAAGCCAAATTCACTCGTTGAGTATCTTGAAGATGCAAATACGCTTTTAACAAATGCAGGTGTTGTAGGAGCAGAAGTTTACCGCTCAGATAACGGCGGCGCATCATGGAAGAAAACTCACTCAATAGATTTAGAAGGCATTTTCAGCACTTACGGATATTATTTTTCAAGAATTTCTGTGTCGCCAAATGATGAAAATAAAATTTATTTATTAGGAGTGATTGCAATAAAATCTTCTGACGGCGGAGTTACATTTAAGTCTATCAATGAAGATAACGTTCACGCCGACCATCACTATATGTGGAGTGACCCAAACCGCGAAGGGCATCTGATAAACGGTAATGACGGAGGATTGAATATGTCATACGATGACGGCAAAACCTGGCAGAAGCTAAACGCTCCGGCAGTAGGGCAGTTTTATTCAATCAACATAGATAACGAAAAGCCGTACAATGTTTACGGCGGCTTGCAGGATAACGGCGGCTGGGTAGGACCGAGTAACTACGTGCACAATCTTGACTGGCAGCAGTCGGGTGAATATCCTTATAAGAGTATAATGGGTGGTGACGGAATGCAGATACAGATTGACAGCAGGAATAAAGACATTGTTTATACGGGGTATCAGTTTGGAAATTATTTCAGAATAGACAGAAGCAAGAATGATTATAAGCAAATTACTCCGCAGCATAAGCTAGGTGAGCGACCTTACAGATTTAACTGGCAGACTCCGATAAAACTCTCACCGCATAATCAGGATATTTTATACATGGGTTCGAATAAATTACATCGTTCCATGAACAGGGGAGATACGTGGGAAACTATATCAGGAGATTTGACTAACGGCGGTAACGTCGGTGATGTACCATTCGGAACACTTACAACAATAGATGAATCAGTTTTGAAATTCGGATTGATATACACCGGCAGTGATGACGGCGCAGCTTACGTTTCTAAGGACGGCGGAAATACATGGGAGAAAATATCTGATGACCTTCCTCAGAATTTATATATCTCAAGGATAAGAGCATCAAAGTTCGATACATCCAGAGTTTATATTGCTTTGAATGCTTACAGATGGGATAATATGGAATCGATTGTTTACGTATCGGATAATTATGGGAAATCATGGGAGAGAATCGGTAAAGATCTGCCAATGGAACCTGTAAATGTTATTATTGAAGACACGGAAAATAAAAATATATTATTTGTTGGGACTGACGGCGGAGTGTATTGCTCGTTTGATGCAGGCAAAACTTTTAATTCACTTAGCAAGGGTTTGCCGAATGTACCAGTGCATGATTTAGTTATTCAGCCAAGAGAGCATGACTTAATAGTCGGCACTCACGGACGCTCATTATATAAAACAAATTTATCCGATATAGAAAAATTAAATTCAGAAAATCTTAATAAGGATTTAGTTTTTTATGAGCCGGAGAGTGTGACTTACAATAAATATTGGGGGATGAAGCGTGATGAATTTGATGAGCCGAATATTCCAAAATTTTATTTTACTTTTTACAGTAAAAATTCAGGACAATATAATATTACAATATCCTTTGATAATAAAGTTATAAATCAGCTTACAGGTTCATATTCTTCAGGGATAAATTACATTGAGTATGACCTCGCTATAGATACCGTTATTGGAAAATTATATTTTGATTTTATAACTGATAAGTATAAGAACGATAAGAAAATAAAAATAAAATTAACAGACTCGGGAAAATATTTTCTTCCTCCGGGAAAATATAAAGTTGAGCTTGAGGCTAACGGTACAAAAGAAACAAAAGAGTTTGAAATAAAAGAGAGCAAAAGAAACAACGGAAACCCTTCTCCTTATTCAAAAGGATATCCTAAAGAGAAGGATTAAATAAATTATATTTTATTGTTTTGGCTCAAGGCCGGGATTGCCCGTATCAAGCACAAATTTCCATTTGCCGGCTTTATCTTTTTTCCAGATGGAAACGTATGTTCCTTTTCGGATATCTTCTGAGCCGTCTTCTTTTTTAATCTTCATTTCGTAAGTCCCGTAGGTGTATCCCATTTCTCCCGATGTTGCAACGTCTCCATATAGCGGAGCCCATGTTAGCTGTAAATTTTTATCATCATTGCTTAACATTTCCTTCGAGATATTTTCTTTACCGACTATCGGATAAGTAAATGGTCTTAGCAGAACTCCGTCATCGGCAACGTATTCAAGAAAGGCGAAATTCATACCTTTCTCTTTTGAAAGATTAGAAAAATCTATGTCAATCTGTTTTAATTCATCACCGGAATCACGGAAAGTTTTAGCAGAAAATTTTGGAGTAGAAAAAGAAATTTGTGAAATGAGTAATAAGAGGGGAAGTAAAAGTAAAGATTTCATATAAAGTGTTTGTTTAAATCTTAGACAAACACTTTATACGAACTGTGACAATTATTGTGAGATGGTTATCTGCTGCATCTCAGAGCCTGTACCGAACGTTCCGTAACGTCCGCATAGCATCCAGCTGAAAAAATAAATTCCGGGCTCCTGCGGCGCAGTTACTTTAAAATTAAATTCATACTTGCTGCCTTTCTTTACATTCTTCTTTACAGCTACAGAGTCAATTCCCCAGACGTTATTATTTCTTGCATTCATTCTCGGGTCAGAATAAATAATCCAGTATTTTCCTTTTTCCCAGGTTTTACCTCCTGTATTTTTAAATGTAATGCTTACCGAATATGTTTTTCCTGCTTGCATATTCGGTTCAACTTTTTGTGAAGTGAACTCTGCATATTCACGGGCAGGTTTTTCCTGTGAGTGAGCATTAAAAACAAATATAAAAAGCAAAAATAATGATAGTAAACAAATTTTTTTCATAGTATTCTTTTTTATTTAAACTAATAAATCCGGGGAGTGTTTCCGGTGAAATTCATGGCATTAAAAGTGTTTTATATAAAGTTAGAAATTAAATGAAAGGACTATTAAATGATAATCCGAAGAACTATAACCTCATCAAACCCTCCTCAAAATGAATACGTTAACGGCGCATTCACCGGCATTTTCTTCCTTCTTTGGGCAATAATAATCATATTAATTGTTTAATTATTAATAGTTTATGCTCTGCTTAGAATATTATCTTAATTCTTTGCTTTTTGAAGCATGAAACCTCATTATTTGTAAAAATCAACTTTTTGAAATTCTTCATTATTTTCAATCGGAAAATGCAACGACTTAGTTGTCATAGCATTGTCTGTAAAGTCATCACTGTGACAATTTGTCTCTTTGCTTAATATTTTGGCATAGTAAATGCAATAGAGTATAGTAATTAGAATTTATTTTTAAAATATAGTAAAGATTACAAATTATGAAAACAAAAGAAAAGATTTACAAAATTGGTTTTACAAATTTTGAATACATTGGTTTTACAAGTATTGCTGTACTGTTATTAACAATAGTTATTGGCTTTATAGCATAATTGAAAAAATAACTCACATTATTAATTTAAAAACATAAACCCTTATGAAAACTCTAAAAAGCATTAAAAAAGTAGGTTACACAAAATTTGAATATGTAAGCTTTGCCGGTATCGGTATTTTGCTGCTTACAATTTTAGTAGGTTTTATCGCGTGATAAAAATCCGATGATATAAAATTTTAGCTCCGGTCCCAATGCCGGAGCTATTTTTTTATACTCTTTTTTTGAGATGTTTTTTAATATAGTCTCTTTCAAATTCCTTCAAAAGCTCATTCTTGCTAATCTCATAATCAGAAGAAACTTCTTCATCGATCAATACAGGTTCTTTAGCAGCTAAATCACCGTCAATCTTTATTCTCTCGGGTAATAAATCACTTGAGATTATACCATTTTTGCAAAGCACTGAGGCTCGTTCAGCTATATTTTTTAGCTCTCTGATATTGCCCGGCCACGGATATTGAAATAACAGATTTTTTACTTCATCAGAAATTTCTTTTATCTTTTTCCCGTTTTCTCTTGCATACTCTTTCATAAACTTTTCAAAGTAGAAAATAATATCTGCAGGTCTGTCTTTCAAATCAGGCAGGTGATATTCAAATACATTTATTCTGTAATAAAGATCTTCTCTGAATTTGCCTTCTTTGATCATCTCTTTCAGATTTCTGTTTGTAGCGGCAAGTATTCTTACATTTGTGCTGACAGGTTTCGGGTCACCAACTCGTGAGAACATTTTAGTCTGCAAAACTCTTAGTAATTTTACCTGAAGGGGAGTGTCAAGGTCGCCGATTTCATCAAGGAAAATTGTACCGTTGTTTGCAATTTCAAAATATCCTTTATGGTCTCTTATTGCCCCTGTGAATGAACCTTTTGAATGTCCGAACAATTCAGATTCAAGAAGCTGTTCCGGAATAGCGGCACAGTTTACAACAACAAATGTATTTTTACTTCTTTTGCTGTTCTTGTGGATAAACTCTGCCAGTACTTCTTTACCTGTTCCGTTTGAACCGGTTATCAGAACAGTTGAATCTGACTGCGCAACATCGGCAGCTTCAGTCAGGATTTTTCTAACTTCTTCACTCTTTGTTTCAAATTTGAATTCAACTTTCGGAGGTGATGATTTCGCGCTTTTCTTTAACTGTGAATTTTCTTCAAGAAGCTTTAATCGTTCAAGTCCTCTTTCAATGCTTAATAATAATTCTTCTTTGTCGACAGGTTTTGTAAGGTAATCAAATGCGCCAAGCTTTATTGATTCGAGTGCTGCTTTTACGGATATGTATGCTGTTATTAAAATTATTACAGCTTGCGGATTTATTTTAAGAATTTCTTTAGTCAGCTCAATGCCGTTCATGCCCGGCATGTTAAAGTCGGTAACGATTATATCATACACCGTATTCTTTACGTATTGAATTGCTTCCTCTCCGTCGATTGCAGTAGTAACATCGTGGTTAGCTTTGTACAATACCTGTTTTAAAATACTTAAAGTTACATTGTCGTCATCAACAATTAAAATTTTAGCCATAGTCTTAGGGGTAGTTATTTTGGTTACGTATTTTACGAAGTTAACGAATAGTGAAAAGTATTACAATTTGTTAATTTTTCCCTTAGAAAATTCTTACCAATCAATTTTTCTTTTATTAAGTAATAAAATATTTTGTAAATATTTGTTATATTGAAAGCCTACATGGCGAAAAAACTATTTTTAATATTCTTTATATTTATTTCAGCAGATTTATTTTCTCAGGAATTGCATTTCAGAGAAGTTTGCAAAGTACCGTTGAAAATTAATGAGACTTCCGGAATAGAGACAAACGGGAAAAACGAACTCTGGAGCTTCAACGACAGCGGCGGCGACCCTGAAATTTACTGCTTTGATACAACCGGCACGATGAAAAGAACTATCGTTTTGAAAAATGCCGTTAATATAGATTGGGAAGAAATTACTCAGGATGATAAAGGAAATTTTTATCTAGGAGATTTCGGCAACAATAATAATGAAAGAAAAGATTTAAAGATCTATAAAATTCCAAACCCATCAAATTTATTCAACGATACCGTAGTTGCAGAAGTAATAAAATTTTCATATCCCGACCAAAAAGAATTCCCTCCTTCAAGTGAGAACAAAAATTATGATATGGAGGCATTCTTTGCTTACAATGACTCTTTATATCTTTTTTCTAAAAACAGAACCGAACCTTACTCGGGATTTCTCAGAGTTTATTCAGTGCCGGTAATTGCAGGGGAGTATAAAGCTAATTTAATCGACAGTGTATACATAGGCTCAGGTCCTTTTTTCAATGACTGGATTACTGCCGCAGATATTTCTCCTGACCGTACAAGTTTTGTTTTGCTTTCAAATAATAAGTTCTGGCTCTTTGAAATAAAAAACGGCGTGCCCCTTACAAAATGGGAACACACCGAAATATTTTTGCCGACTATATCTCAGAAGGAAGGCATCTGTTATATTTCCAACGATGAACTTCTTATAACCGACGAAGTTAATAAACAGCTCGGCGGAAATTTATATTACATCAATATAAGAGATTACCTTCAGCCCGGTAATTAAAAGCCGTCCGGTATTTCTATAGGTTCGTTGTTATTTGGTTCACGTTTCTTTTTTCTATCCTGTTTACCTTCAGAACCGAATTTATATGTCAGAGATAAAAATACACTTCTTGAATCTCTTCTTCTTTCAAACTCATCATAAAAATTTATATCTGAGATAGTACCATGAAATTTTTGTGAGTTAAATACATCTCCTACGCGTAAGTTTAAGCTTAATCTTTTATCCATAAAATCCTTTTTAAGACTTATATCTGCTGAAGAAAAAGGATCTATCTGCCCTTGTGCAGAAATATTTTTTCCCGAGTAAAAATATGTGAACTGCAATCCGAAATCTGCAGGGAGCGATAAGGTTGTGAACAATCTTCCATTCCACGAATAAGCCGTGTTTGTAAGTCCTGTTAAGTTAGTAGCGTCGTTTTCTGTTTTTGAGTAGCCTACTGTTCCGTTTATTGTCCATGTCTTTACCGGGCTGGCATTCATTGTAAGTTCAAACCCATAAGATTTTGAGCTTGCAAAATTCTCCTGCGTGTTTAGTGTAATAAGACTGTCATATTGAAGTCTTACTCTTGAAATTTTATCATTAGTCTGTCTGTAATAAACAGAAGGCGTAATAATTGCCGATGTAAAGTACTTTATAAAATTCAGCTCTAATGAATTTGTATACTCAGGCATAAGGTCAGGATTTCCCGATTGATAGTTCAGCGGGTCAGAAGTATTCAGAAAGGGATTCAAATCATCTAAGTCAGGTCTTCTTATCCTTCTCGAATAGGTAAGCTGTACTTCTTCTGTAGCGCCGATCTTTTGTGAAACACTTGCATTGGGGAAAATACTGAAATAGCTTTTTGTAAAATCCGTATTGGCTGTTATCTGGTTTCCCTTTGAATTTGTCTGCTCTCCCCTTAAACCAAGCTGGTAAGAAAAATTTCCTATCTTATCAGTGTAAGCAATATAAGCCGAGTTTATCAATTCCTGATAATCAAAAATATTTGAGTTCGCTCCCTGCACAAAAGTGTTTGTATTGTAATCATAACTTTCGCTTCTTGAATCGTCGTATGTTTTTCTGTATATCGATTTCACACCAGTTTCCAGTTTGCTGTTCTCACTGAAAGGAGAGATAAAGTCTAACTGAAAATTTACCTCATCGTTCTTATCATTACTGAACTGATTATTTCTTGCCTGCGGAAAATTCAGAGGTAAGGAATAATCTATCAAGGTGTTTTGCGTTCTATCTCCTTCACTTCTTGTATAGCTGAAATCACTCGTTAAAGTCTGTTTCGGTTTTTCAAACTTGAGCAGATAATTTGCGCCGATGCCATAAGTCTTTCCATCGTTGTAGTTGAAATCTCTTGTAAGATAATCGCTTGTCAAAGTGCTATTGTCGAATACAGATGTTTCGTTGCTTCCTCCTCTGTTCCTTTGCCTGTTGTTATAGCTGAATGTAAATCCCAGATTTTGTTTCTTTGTAAGAGTTAGATCAATACCTGCTCTTACTAAATTAGAACGCATTCTGTTTTGATTATCACTTTCCGAATAGATATTTGTAGGCGAATTATTTACAGAAGTTATTCTGTTATTATATCCTGTCATGTTCATATTGAATGAACGAAAATCATAGCTGCCGTTTAAGCTATAGTTCTTCGAACGGGAGTTCAAATTTAATGAGCCGTTATATTTATCATTATTGCCTGCATTCATTGTTACACTGCCGTTCATACCTTCATAGTTTTCTTCATTTTTCTTCATCACAATATTTATGATTCCGGATGAGCCTTCTGCATCGAATTTTGCAGTAGGATTTGTCATAAGCTCAACTGATGAAACTTTGTCAGCAGGGATTTGCTCAAGTATAGTCGAAAGATTTGAACTGTTAATTCCAAATGGTCTTCCGTCAATATTCACTTTTACATTCGCGCCTCCTCGGAAAGTAATATTATTATCCTGGTCAACTGTTATGCCCGGAATATTTTTTAAAATATCAATTACACTTCCGCCCGTAGTTGTCATTCCTTTATCAACATTAAAAACTTTCATATCGGGCTTGAACTCAACGAACGGCTTTTCAGCAGTTACATCTATCTCTTCAGTTGTGACTCCCGTTGTCATTTTTATAGTATCAAGAATTAAATCGGGAGTTTGCGGAGTGAAAACAATACCCGTCATAACTGCTTTCTTATATCCTGCAAAGCTTGCAATTAATTTATATCTGCCTGCTTTTACATCTGTGAATACAAACTTTCCTGATGCATCTGTTTCGCCGCCTGTTGCAAGGCTGGAATCCTTTTGTTTAAATAACTGAACAGTTGCAGATTGTAATGGAGTATTATTATCTTTATCGTAAACAAACCCGGTTATTGTACCTTTGAAGTTTTTGAATTTCTCCCGCATTTCGGGAGTGACTTGCGGATTATCTTTTGGATTTTCTTGTGAGAAAAGCTGAAATGGTGTCGTAAGTAAAAATAAAACAACTACAAAAATGTTTTTCATTAAAAAAGTAAAATTTATAAAAATAATGCTTACTATATGACAATCAGAATAGTTAAAGGTTTAACAAAATATACGGTTTTCACCATATAATTCCTTTATCTTTTTTTGGAAATTATTCTAGAAGGCAGTTATTTAAAGCAGGAAAATTAATAGTCTCTGTTCTTCCCGAATCTTTTTTTACCGTATTTGCTTCCTGATAAATAAACGATGATTGCTACCACAATATGAATCCAGAACCACGGGTTTTGTGTTCCCATATGCTGGGCAATCATAATTATTACAAATATTCTGGGAAAAAAAACCGTCAGAAGTACACTTATGAGATTATTAAGAGTAGTTGTTGGAAGCGAATCAAAAAGAAAAAAGCCAATGATAGAGATTCTCGGAAAAAATAAACTGAAAACTAAAAATACTACATCAATTGGAGTGTTAGTTAAAATCGGCGGCATAATTCTAAATTTAAATTTTGTAGTATACTAAAATATGAGTAAAATGTGGAAACTTCAATTAACAAATAAACTATTCAGACATGAACTTCTGAATCAACATATGAAAATGATGAACACCTTCCTCCCGGGCGGGAGAAAATCTTCCCGATTTATAAAGCTGTGAGTTAATTCCTTTCTGAACATTTTCTACAATTGCTTCATCTTCGCGCTCAACGCGGTCAAGTCCCGCGCCGGCTCCCATATTATACTTACTCTCATCCGATATATACGTTATAAATGAAACTTTTGTTAAGTCTTTTGCAAGAGGGCGGACAATATTTATTGAAAGTCCCCACGGATAAAAATTGAACATCATATTGGGAAATATCCAGTAGTAGTAAGCAGCAATTTCTTTTTCAGGAGAGTTATCGAAAGTTACTTCACCTGACTTTGCTCGACCTACCTGAAGATTAGAATACTTATAAATCTCCTGAGTATAGTTTGCATAGTCCAATGCGTCATTCAGACTTTTATGAATGTAAGGAATATGAAAGCCCTCAAGATAATTTTCGCAGTATAAAGCCCAGTGAGCCTTTACAAGATAATCCTTCGAGCGGTTTGTATCTAATACAAGCTTATCGAACGGGAACCAGTGAAGCCTTTGCTTTATCTCTTTAAAAAATTCTTCGAAATGAGATGAAGGATTTAGTGAAGTAAAAATTAAATTGTTAAAGATTTCAAAATTTACTTTAGGAAGATTGTCTCTATCGCTCGGGAAGTTTTCACACTGCTCGAACTCAGGCATGAACTTAAATTTTCCTGTCAGATCAAACTGCCTTCCGTGATATCTGCATCTGAGTGACTTAACGTTTTCACTTCCTTCGCAGATTATATTTGCTCTGTGTGTGCAAATGTTAGACATGCAGTTTATGTTATCATCGTAATCGCGGGTAAGCAGCAGCGGCTCATTCATAAATCCGTCCAGCATAGTAAAAGGGTAAACCTGCCCCGGTACTTTTATTAAGTCAGTATCGCCGATAAACTGCCAGGACTTTGAAAATATTTTTTCTTTTGACTGTTCAAAATATTTTTCCTCTCTGTAAAATTCAGAAGGAAGAGTAGGGGACTTTTTTATATCGGCATTTATGTTAAACATGAGAATTGGTTAAATAATTGTAGTTCAAATTAATCAACTTTATAAGCAAAATAAATTCTTTAAATTGTTTTTCTATGAATCAAAAAATAGAACGCGAGATTAAAAGATACATCCTCCCTAAGTTGTTTCACGCAATAAAGTTTAAAAATAAAAAGATAGCTTTTCTAAGTGGAGATGATAATCTGATTTTAAGTGTAAGAAGAAAAAATAAAAATGTTATTATTCGGGTAACTCCTGAAAGCTATAAAACTTATGATGAAACTCTTAGTGAGCTTGATATTATAGAGTATCTGATTACAAAAGGAGTTCCGATATCAAAACCATTAGTATTGATAGACGATAAAAAAACTTTAAGATTTAATTATAAAGACCGGTACTACACAGTAAGTTTATTTGAAAAAGCGAAAGGAAAAGAAATAAATCCCGGAGAAAGAGAGCCTAATGTATTCGATAAAAGCAGGCATGGAAAAAATGTCGAGGAAATATTTCTTAAATTCGGAAAATATACAGCGATTATGCACAATGCCTTATCTGTCTATATACCTTCAATAAAGAATTTTACACGGCCGGATTTAAATCAGCATTTGCAAAGAGTGTATGATGTTAATGATGAAGACAAAATAGTTTTTAGTATTTACAAAAGCTGTCTCGAAAGGATTAATTTGCTTTCCCGGACTAAGTCAAACTATGGATTAGTTCACTTCGATTTACACAGTTCAAATTTTTTTGTGTACAAAAATGACTTAACTTTTTTTGACTTTACCGATACGCAATACTCTTTCTATATGTGGGATGTAGCCAAAATATTTTTTTCAAACGTGCCTTTTAACTTGCATTCAGAAAAGGATTTAATGCTGTTCAAAAGAAAATATGAAAGCTTTTTGAAAGGATATAGAAGATACAGGAAGCTTACAAAAAAAGATGAAGAGCTTATTAAGATGTTTCTGAATGTTACCGAGCTTAGAATGTATTTAGCGCTTAAACAGCGGTACAGAAAAAAAATTGACAAGAAAGATCTTTGGAGCAGGGGATTTTTAAAAGGCAGGAAAGAAAATCTTGAAAAAGGTTACACTGTCTTTGAAGCGATGAAAAAGCATTTACGTTCTTGAAAATCTGCTGTCTAGCTCATCCGTTGTGATGCGAATTACAGTAGGTCTTCCGTGCGGGCAAACATAAGGCATTTTACATGCGAATAAATCGTCAATCAGCCTTATCATCTCTTCCTTTTTTAATGCATCGCCTGTACGGACTGCGCTGTGACAGGCAAATGACTTAGCCAGGTTATCACGCTTCTCAAGATTTAATTTTAATTCATACTCTTTATACTGGTCAATAAGCTCCTGAAAAATTTTATTCTCATTTCCTATCTTCACATCGGCAGGAAGTCCGTATAGTTCAATAGTTTCGTCTTTGCCTTCTTTAAAATTAAATCCAAGATTGAATAGCTCCTGTTTTAATTCCAGCGCTATCTGAAAATCTATTTTAGTAAGTTTGAATTTTATTGGAATGAGTAACTGCTGGGCAAATGATGACTGCGACTCAAGCATAAGCAATGCTCTCTCATACAAAATTCTTTCATGTGCTGCATGCATATCAATTATCATCAGTCCGCTTTCAGTCTGCACCATTATGTATTTTAATCTGTACTGCCATACATTAAAATTATGCTCTTCGTTTCGCTTATGCTCGATTATGTTCGAGTTCTTACTTTTATCTTCCGCTTCGTTTTGCTCATATACGGTTTCATATTGATTTTCATCTACAGGTCTTGATGCTTCAAAGATTGAAGTTATTTTTGCAGGTTCTCTGTTGTCACTTCCGAAAGAAAAATTTCTGTTTTGTGAAAAACTGCTGCCAAAGTCATTACCTGAATCACTTCCGGCAGGGGACTTATAATGAAACGTTTCTTCCTTGTCTGTTCCCGGGATCGTGTCCTGTTTGTTAAATCCTACGTTAAAAACTAAATCAGCATCTCGCAAAGCTGCCTTAACTGAATTACGTATGAAACCAAACACTGCCCCTTCTTCTTCAAATTTTACTTCAAGTTTAGAAGGATGAACATTCACATCAACTTTCTTCGGGTCAGTTTCTATAAATAAAAAGAAAGAAGGATAATCTCCCTTTTCAATCAAATCATCATAGCCAGAGTAAACTGAAAAATTTAAATTCTTACTTGTAAAAAATCTGTTGTTGAGATAAAAATACTGATCCTGTTTTGACTTTTTTGTAAAGTTTGGCTTTGAGATGTATCCGTTTATTTTGATGTACTGATTCTCTGAGTTAACTTTTATCAGTGAATCTGAAAAAGCTATTCCGAATAACTCCGCAATTCTTTCCTTCAGTTCATGTCTTGGTAAATCAAAAATCGTGTCTTCGTTGTTAATAAACTTAAATCCTATATCCGGATTTGAAATTGCAAGCTTAATAAAAGTTTCATATATATGCTTGAACTCTGTCTGATTCGATTTTAAAAAATTTCTTCTGCCGGGTGTATTATAAAACAAATTTTTGATTGAAAATGATGTGCCTCTCTCACTGCTTACCTTCGTAACTTCTTTGAACTCTCCGCCTTCTATCTTTATCATCGTGCCGACTTGTTCACTTTCAGTCTTAGTCTTTAGCTCCACTTGTGATATCGAAGCAATCGAAGCGAGTGCTTCTCCTCTGAATCCTAATGTAGAAATATTTTCTAAGTCTTCATACGTTGCAATTTTGCTTGTTGAGTGCCTCTCAAAGCTCATTAGTGCATCTGCTTCCGTCATACCTATACCATCATCTATTACCTGAATTAAATTCTTGCCCGCT
>JBHEKU010000302.1:0-3477 GCA_041859205.1 Ignavibacteria bacterium
ATGCGTTCAGGAATGCCCTGTAATGATTGACCACGTTACATCTATTGTTGATATGAGAAGAAATCTTGTAATGATGGAATCAGACTTCCCTGAAGAATTAAATACAGTATTCAGAAATTTAGAAAATAACGAATCGCCCTGGGCTTTCGGAGCGAATGAAAGAAACGACTGGATTGATGAGCTTAGCGATGAAATGGATAAAGAAGGAAAACCGAATTCGTTAAAAAAACTTTCTTCAATCGGAAGCGCTGATGAAGTTGATGTTGTATTCTGGAGCGGCTGTATGGGAGCATTCGATAAACGTTACCGCAACGCTACAAAATCTTTCGCTCAGATAATGAATGAAGCCGGAGTAAAATACGGCGTGCTTGGCAGTGAAGAAAAATGTACAGGCGACCCTGCCAGAAGATTAGGCAACGAATATTTATTCTCAACATTTGCCCAGCAGAACGCAGAGACATTAAAAAGATATAATGTAAAAAAAGTTGTAACAGCATGTCCGCATTGTATGCATTCATTAAAAAATGAGTACACACAATTCGGAGTTGACCTTGAAGTAAAGCATCACACAGAATTTATATCTGAATTAATTACAGATGGTAAGATTAAACCAAAGACTGCGATAAATGAAACCGTTACATATCACGATTCATGTTACTTAGGAAGATACAACGATATCTATGATGCTCCGAGAAAGACATTGGATAATATTCCGGGACTTAACATCGTTGAGATGGATAAGAACCGCGATAAAGGTATGTGCTGCGGCGCAGGCGGCGGAAGAATGTTCCTTGAAGAGCATGAGGGGAAAAGAGTTAACATAGAAAGAACTGAACAGGCTTTAAGCACCGGAGCAACAACAATTGCTGCTGCTTGTCCTTTCTGCATGACAATGATGAATGACGGTGTGAAGGCAAAAGAAAGAACAGATGATGTGAAGGTAAAAGATATTTCAGAAATTGTATTAGAAAGTTTAAAATAAAATTTAAAATAATAAAAACCCTGTATGTCAATTGTTGAAGAAATAAAAAATGATCCTGATATAGATCTAACCGGAAAAAATATTTTTTTCTACGATGGTGTTTGTGTTTACTGCAAAGGCATTGTACATGCCTGCATCGATGGGGATAAAGATAACCAGTTTTTATATTCACCCTTACAAAGTGAATTTGCACAGAAAGCGCTTGGAAGATTCGGAGTTAAAAGTACCGACCTTCTTTCAATGTATGTAATAAGCAATTACAATACTTCAGATGAAATTCTAATGAATGCTGCACCTGCAAGTAATTTTGTTTTAAAAAGAATGCATGGCGAGCTGAAAGAAATCGGCGAAACAAACTCAAAGAAACCGAGAGAAGTTCAGGATGCTGAGTATAAAGAAGTTGCCGATACGAGATATGATAAATTCGGTAAGATGGAATCAATTTATATACCCGAAACAGAAATAAGAAGTAAATTTATTTTTTGATTTTAAAAATATTATAATATAAAAACTAATTAAGGAGAATTAACTAAATGTCATACTTTTTCACGTCGGAATCTGTCAGTGAAGGTCATCCGGATAAAATATGCGACCAGATATCAGATGCAGTATTAGACGACATACTTAAACACGACCCGAATGCAAGAGTTGCTTGCGAAACTTTTGTGGCAACCGGCTTAGTTCTTGTAGGCGGTGAAATTACAACTACACACTATGTAGATATCCAAAGAATTGTTCGCGACGTTGTAAAAGAAATCGGATATACAAAAGGCGAATACAGATTTGATTATCATTCAGTAAACGTAATGTCTGCCATCAACAAACAATCCCCTGATATTGCCATGGGTGTTGATACAGGCGGTGCAGGAGATCAGGGTATGATGTTCGGTTATGCAACTGACGAGACAAAAGAATTTATGCCTATGACATTAGTTTATTCACATAAGCTGGTAAAAAGATTAGCCGATATCAGAAAAAAGCAGCCGAAGCTGATGCCATATTTAAGACCCGATGCTAAATCACAGGTAACAGTTGAGTATGATAACTCAGGCAAAGCAAAAAGAATTGATGCTATTGTTATTTCTACACAGCATGACGAAAACGTTTCACAAAGCAGAATTAAATCTGATATAATGAAACACGTCATTAAAAAAATTATTCCTGCAAATCTTATAGATAAGAATACAAAATATTTTATAAATCCTACAGGTAAATTTGTTATCGGCGGACCTCACGGTGATACAGGATTAACAGGAAGAAAAATTATCGTTGATACATACGGCGGTAAAGCTCCTCACGGCGGCGGCGCATTCTCAGGAAAAGATCCTTCTAAAGTAGATAGAAGCGCAGCATACGCTGCAAGACACCTTGCAAAAAACGTAGTTGCTGCAGGGCTGGCAAAAGAATGTATGATTCAGCTTTCATATGCAATCGGTGTTTCAAAACCGGTCTCAATATATGTGAATACTTACGGCACAGGAAAGGTAGATGACGATAAGCTTTCAGTTTTATTGAACAAACATATTGATTTAACTCCGAGAGGAATTGTTGAAAGATTAAAACTAAAGAGACCTATTTACAAACAGACAGCTGCTTATGGCCACTTCGGAAGAGATGAGAAAGACTTCACATGGGAAAAACTTGATTTAGTTTCGACCTTGAAAAAAATTACAAAGTAATTTGACATCAAAGCCCGATGCTCAGTCGGGCTTTTTTATTTATACCAATTTTTAATAAATAGAATGAAAGATTTCTTCTATGGTTTTTTCTACCTTTTCAAATCCATAGCTTTCTTTTTTAAACACCCCAAAGTAATTTTATTATCAATTGTACCTACGATAATAAACATAGCTATCTATGCCCTTATTTTTTATTTCACTTATAAACAGATTACAAATTCTCCAATAGTTGCAGATGGCCAGTCAGAGACCATGGCCGGTGAAGTTATAGAGAAGATTTACAATTTTTTAGTTTATATTCTCTCATTCATTCTAATATTAGTGGTAAGTTACTTTGCCTATGTAATAATCGGAGGAATAATTTCTGCTCCGTTCAATGAAACGATTTCACAATATGTTGAGGAAACTGTTACAGGCGTTAAATGCCCTTATGTACCTTTTTTAAAAGACACATGGCTTAGTATTAAAGGCGAAATTTTAAAATTATTATTTTATTTTAGTATTATAATTCCTTTGTTCTTCGTGAACTACATTCCGGTTGCAGGTACTATTATATCCACTATACTGGGTTTGCTTTTTTCTTTCTTCTATAATTCGCTGGATTTTTTTGATTATCCTATGCAGAGAAAAATGTTTACACTCAGACAAAAAATAAAAGGAACAAACTCGGGAGGGATGTTCACTTACGGATTCGGTTCAATGGCTTTTTTAATGATGTTTCTTCCTTTTATAAATTCTTTATTTAAACCTTTATTAGTGGTGGCGGGAACAAAATTATATCTTGAGAAAATAAACTATAATGAGTTTCTAAAGAAA
>JBHEKU010000188.1:0-6468 GCA_041859205.1 Ignavibacteria bacterium
ATTCTAAATTTAAGTTTTCTTTCTCATTAAACAAAAATTGTATTTTACTATATTCTTCCATTCCTATTTGTGAAATTATTGTATCCTTATTTAGCTCTCCTATCATAAAAGCAAAATACATGTCATAAAAAATTTTTTCTAGTGGCAATGTATGCATATTGGCAGTAATTTTCCCACATCCAATATATTCCAAATAGTCGATTTCTGCGTGATTAGGAAGTGACTCTAAGTTAAAGTTTTCGAAAAAGTCTGTAAAATATTTTTTAAAATAACTTTGACTTGCTAACCCGCTTCTGTGAAATAAGAGAAGATAGAAAAAAAAAGACAATATTTTTACATGCCGAGATGTTAGTAATGGTACGATCCGCAAGCTTTCATTTAGTAGCATTCTATAGAAATCATCATTTTGTGCTTTTAACCTTTCTATTAATAAATTTGATAACATGTCCCCTAGATTTTCATCAGGTGACCTTCCAATTGCTTTTTGAGCATCAATTAAATTGTATTGAATATCTGGTTCTTCAAAAGTTTTTTTTAAATAAGGATCTTCTTTTTCTAATTTTTCAAAAAAAGAAAAAGCCCATTTTTGAATTCGATCAAGAAAAGTTCTTTGTGCTGATAATTTATATGAGTTTTGTTCAGCTAAAGTATTTGCCCAATCGCGCATTTCTTCTTTAGAAGAAACAATAAAATTAAAATTGTTATTTACTGTTACATCATTTAGAGCTTGTATGCTGACACTATCATCACCTGTTTTTATTTCTTGTTTATCCATTTTTATTATTTATCTTTGTATTTTTACCAGATTGGATATTAATTGAATTTTTTCCACTTTTTATATTTTGCTTATTTTTATCTTTTGAAGATTTAATAATTGGAATTAACATTAGAATTAATGTAAATATACCAATTACCCATCCCCAATTCTCAGACCACCATTTAGTAAATTCCGGAGACATAATTATTATAAGTTTTGTAAAATTAATCAATTTTTAAGAGAATACAAATGATAAGCTCTGATGACTGGATTCCCGCCTTCGCGGGAATGACTATGTGCATAAAAAAACTCCTTCCGGAAAAAATCCAAAAGGAGTTCATTATAAATCTGTTAATTGTTAATTACTAATTACTAATTAATAATTATTAATTGTTACACATTAAACCTGAAGTTCGCAATGTCTCCATCCTCAAAAACATAATCTTTTCCTTCTACATGCAGCAATCCTTTTTCTTTAACAGCGGCTTCTGTTTTATATTCAAGGATGTCTTTGCATTTTATTACTTCTGCTCGGATGAACCCTTTTTCAAAATCGGTGTGAATCACTCCCGCTGCAGCCGGAGCTTTTGTGCCTTTATGGATTGTCCACAAGTGCAGCTCTTTCTCCCCTGCTGTGAAGTATGTTATTAAATTTAACAAAGCATACGCTTCTCTTATAAGTCTGTCAAGGCCTGATGCTTCAAGTCCTAACTCTTTTAAAAATTCAGCTTTCTCTTCTTTAGTCTCAAGCTGAGAAATTTCAGATTCAATCTGAACGGAAAGCGTCATAAAATTTGCCCCTTCTTTAGCAGCAATCTCCTTTACGATGTCCGAATACTTATTTCCCTTCGAGCTTGAATCATCTACGTTTGCTACATAAAGAAACGGCTTATCAGTAAGAAGATGCAAATCACGGATTGTGATTTTATCATCTTCGCTATCGAGTTCATTAGTAAAATATTTCGCAAGTCTTCCGCCTGATAAGTGTTCCTTCAATCTTGTAAGAACATCAACAGCTGCTTTAATTTTTTTATCACCTGACTTCAGTCCTTTAGATGTTCTGTCAATCCCCTTCTCAGTTGTATCTAAGTCTTTTAGAATTAACTCTGTTTCAATTACTTCAATATCATCGGCGGGATTTACTTTTCCCTCTACATGAATAACGTTCTCATCTTCGAAGCATCTTACAATGTGAATGATTGCATCAACTTCTCTTATATGTGATAGAAACTGATTGCCAAGCCCTTCGCCCTTTGAAGCGCCTTTTACAAGTCCCGCTATATCAACGAACTCAATCGTTGACGGAATTACTTTTTTAGGATTATATAATGCAACAAGTTTATCGATTCTTTCATCGGGAACGATAACTGTTCCAACATTCGGGTCGATTGTACAAAAAGGATAATTTGCCGCCTCTGCATTTTGCGAAGAGGTTAAAGCGTTAAACAATGTTGACTTGCCTACATTCGGAAGCCCTACTATACCGCATCTTAATGACATATTTTGGAGTTATGAATTATAAATTATAAATTATGAATTATGAATTCCAATCACTGATTACACAGATTTTCTATGATTGAAATGATTTGTTAATTTGTAACACTGATTATAATGATGAATTATGATTTCATAGATTACTAAATACTCAATACTCAATACTCAATACTAACACAAACATCCTCTTCCCATAATCATATTCACGGTATTAAACATCACACAAAATGAAACAGGAATAAGAATATTATCATCAATGGGAATAGGCATTAGCTCAAGCACAACTGTAATAAATAAAGCGATTAGCGCAGGTACTAGAAATAATCCGCTGAGCATTCCCATGAAATAAAGAATTATAAGTCCGGTAATAAAAAAAACTAAACTGCCTTCAATCGTCTTATCAAAAACTTTTAACCTGCCGAAATGTTTTCCGTACAAAGCTGCTGCCGTATCGCCGAATGTTGTTATAAACATTGCGCTAACAGCAACGTGCTTTTCAAAAAATAAAAAACAAAAAAGCGATGAAAGAACTATATACGTACCGCCTGTGAAAAATGATTTTTTATTATCGCCTTCGTGATCTCTTAAAATCTTTCCAAGCACTTTCAAATATAAATTCTGAAGCCATACCCATTTGAGCCTTAGCAAGTCAAGCGTTACCATATAAACACTTATTGCCGCCGTGATTATAATTATCGTTTTTTTATCAGTAAGCAGATATATAAATGGCACAATGGAGTAGCCGATGTGAATCGTCTTGCGCAGCATTTCATTTTTTATATCTAACTTTTTTCCTGATTCCATAAATACGATAAGCACATAAAAAAAGCGATTCCGAAAAATTTATTACGGAACCGCTTCTGAAATTATATTGAGCTGAGTTTAATTTGCCAATGCTACATTACCCGAAAATCCCGGGTCATCCTTCATTATCTTTTCTTTCTTAACTTCTTTGCCGGCTTCCTTTACAGGTAAAATCGGTTCTTTAATAAACGGAGGCAATTCCTCTCCGCGCATTATCTTATCAATTTCTTCTGCATCAAGAATTTCTCTTTCAACAAGTATGTGAGACATCTTATGCAATATCTCAATATTGTCTCTTAAAATTCTTTCAGCCTTTGTCATGCCTGCCTGAACAACTCTCTTAACTTCTTCATCAATTATTATCTGAGTTGACTCACTGTAATCTCTGTTATGGTGTGAGCCCATTTCTCTTCCAAGAAAAACTTCTTCCTGCTTCTGTCCGTAAGCTACAGGTCCGAGCCTATCGCTCATGCCGAATTCACATATCATTCTTCTTGCCATTCCCGTTGCGCGTTCGATATCATTGCTTGCGCCGGTTGTAAGCTCGTTGAAAATTAATTTCTCAGCTGCTCTTCCGCCCATTGCGTATGCAATCACTGCTTCGATATGCTCCTTAGAGTAGCTGTGCTTTTCATCCATCGGGAGATAAGTCGTTACACCAAGCGCTCTTCCTCTCGGAATGATTGTAACTTTATGAACCGGGTCAGCTTCAGGAATCATTCGCGCCACGATAACGTGTCCGCACTCGTGATATGAAGTTGTTAATTTTTCTTTATCGGAAATTATCATGCTCTTTCTTTCCGTACCCATCATTACTTTATCTTTAGCATCTTCCATCTCGCGCATGCTTACAACGTCCTTGCTGTTTCTTGCGGCAAGCAGCGCTGCTTCATTTACAAGATTTGCAAGGTCAGCACCTGAAAATCCCGGAGTTCCTTTTGCAATCGTTTCAATCTTAACATCTTTTGATAGCGGAATTTTTCTTGTATGTACTTTCAAAATTCCTTCTCTTCCCTTAACGTCAGGTCTATCTACAACTACCTGTCTGTCAAATCTTCCCGGGCGTAATAAAGCCGGATCAAGAATGTCAGGTCTGTTTGTGGAAGCTATAACTATTACACCGTTGTTCTGCTCAAAGCCGTCCATTTCAATCAAGAGCTGATTTAATGTCTGCTCTCTTTCATCATGTCCGCCGCCCATACCTGCGCCGCGATGACGACCTACTGCATCAATTTCATCTATGAAAATTATACAAGGAGCGTGTTTCTTTCCCTGCTCGAATAAATCTCGCACTCTCGATGCGCCAACGCCGACAAACATCTCAACGAAGTCTGCGCCTGAGATTGAAAAGAATGGTACGCCTGCCTCGCCTGCTACTGCGCGGGCAAGTAAAGTTTTACCTGTTCCGGGAGGGCCTAATAAAAGCACGCCTCTTGGAATTTTACCGCCGAGCTTCTGAAATTTGCCCGGTGATTTTAAAAAGTCTATAATTTCTGAAAGCTCCTGCTTCGCTTCATCTGCGCCGGCTACATCATTGAATGTAACTTTGATAGCAGATTCGTTCAGCATCTTCGCCTTTGATTTTCCGAATGAGAAAATATTTCGCGAGCCGCCTGCGCCGCCTGACTGCATTCTTCTCATAATTAAAATCCAGAACACAATAATAAGTATCCATGGAATCGCTCCTAAAAGAGGTCCCATCCATCCGCCGTCGTCCTTCTCTACTGAGAATTTAACGCCTGCATCATTAAGAGTTTTTATGTATGAATCTTCTAAATTTGTGTAAGGAAGAAATACGGTAATTTTATCTGTGGTAAATGTACGTCCACCGATATTTACAGGCTCATTGCCCCTCAGCTTGCCAAGGAATTCATAGTTGTTATCGTTCTTCTTGATTACTGCGCTTTCTATTTTTTTATCCGCAAGCAATCTCTGATATTCGTCGAATGAAACATCTGAGTACTTACCTTCCGAGCCCTTCGTGTAAATCATTATCAGAAAGAACCCAATTAAAATTGCGCTCCAGCCGAGAACGATTCTGAAGACACGGCTCCAGTTAAAATCATCGTTTCCTGATTTTTTCTTGTTCTTGTTATTATCCATTAAAATTGATTAGTATTAAAATTTAATTCATTTATTATAACACAAAAATACCATTTAAATTCCGATACTTCTGAGCATAGTCAAGACCGTACCCTATTACGAAATCATTCTTTATCTTGAAGCCTATGTAGTCTATCGGGAAATCCAGTTTGGCAATATCTTTCTTGTATAAAAGTGTTACGAACTTTAATGATTTAGGTTTCTTTGTCATTATTAAATCGCGAATGAACTTTACCGAGAGCCCCGTATCAACAATATCCTCAACTACTATTATATCGTTACCCTCTACTTCGCAGTTCAGGTCTTTCAGCAGAGTAACTTCGCCGGAAGAGATTTTGCTGTCACCGTAGCTGGAGAGTTTAAGGAAGTCAATTTCGCACTCGACTTCTATCTCTCTCACAAGGTCGGCAATAAAAATAAATGAGCCGTTAAGTATGCCTATGAAAATCGGTTTTTTATGCTTGTAATCTTTATTGATTTTCTTCGCAAGCTGAGAAATCCTTTTTTTGATTTCTCCTTTTTTTATGTATGGTTTGATTTTTGCTTTTTTGTTTACTTCCAAAATTGTTTTCCCCCGGGTGTGTTTGTCCCCTGTGTTCCCCTCCTTTTCAAGGAGGGGTTAGGGGTGGTTAACTTTTATGTTCTCCGTCCTAAACTCTGTTTGGGACGGAAATATACCGTGAAACTCTGTTTCACTGCGAAACGGAGTTTGGGAATGAGAACCGTTCGTTTCCAAAAATAAAAAAACCCGCCTATACATAAAAAACGTAATGGCGGGTAAAATTTACATCTAATTAATTCAACGAATTAAATTAATTATTTTCTTCCGCTATTATTCTTTTAGTTTTCCTAATAGCGCGTTCTAAATCCATTTTCTTTTCAATAGATGGTTTTGTGAAAAACATTCTGCGTCTGAATTCTTTTAAGATTCCTGACTTTTCATATTTTTTCTTGAATCTTTTAAGTGCCTTATCGATAGATTCGCCTTCTTGAATGATGACTTTGAACAAAGAAATTACCTCTTTCTGTTTAGATTTTGTACGTAAAAATACAGAAATATCCTTAGATATTCAAGGGAGGTTTAAATTCTGAATTCAGAATTTATTCCTCTCGTGTGCCGTTGTTGGTCTTATTGACCAACAACCACTCGCTATGTCATTCCCGCCCCGCAACAAGTGCGGGATAAACTCCAGAGGGAATCCAGTCATTTCTAAACTCAAGTTTATGTTCTCGGAACGGAAAAAAGGCTAAGCTTAAAAATTGTAGTATCTCATTTATTATCAATAGTTTATTTTTTGGATTTTTCGCCA
>JBHEKU010000052.1:0-3967 GCA_041859205.1 Ignavibacteria bacterium
TATTGAGTTAAGTTTTTCCTGCTCAGTCGTTGCAAATTTTGTAAGATACTCCTTTGTTTCTTCATCGTAATGAGTTTCAAAATCGTATGCAGCGACCTCCAGATCAAAAACTAATATTTTTCTTCTTTCTAAATCTATCATCTGATTCAATTATATTTTAAATAAAGTATCCGCTGTAATTTTTAAATCGCTTTCTGTAAAGAAAGGCTCGCCGTATTTTGCCCCGATTTGAAATCCCCATTGAATCGAACGCGCTTCAAGATTATCTCCGAAAGATTTTCCGCTTATATAAGTCTGCGGTCCTTTTTTATCACCGGTAAAAAATTGTGTCTTATAACATTTTACTGCTTCTATTTTTTGTTCGTATGTATCGGTTATATCGAATATAAAGCTAGTAGGTATATCAAAGTGCTGCGCGTAATAAAAAACTTTTGAAGGTCTGAAGCTTGGTGATTTCGTTTTTATCTTTGTAAGTCCCGCGTAAAAAAAACTTTCTCTCAATAAATTGCTTGCGTTTATGTGGTCAGGATGCCTGTCTTTCGGGTAAGGAGCAAAAACAATTTTAGGTCTGTACTTTCTTACGACTTCAATAATTTTTTTTCTGTTCTTTTCGTTGTTCTCAATGTTACCGTCCCGAATTTTTAGATTTTCTCTTGCATGTATTCCCATAACTTTCGTTGCGTTCTTAGTTTCAATAGCCCGCGATTTCAGATTTCCGCGTGTAGAGAGTTCGCCCTGAGTAAGGTCAACTATTCCTATTTTATAGCCTGCTTTTACTAGGGCAATAACAGTTCCGCCGGCAGAGAGTTCTACGTCATCCGGATGGGCTGAGAAAAAAATCGCATCTAAATTTTTCATCTGCGAATATACCGATATTGGAGTTGGAATTAAATGGAATAAAAGAACCTATATAAGAAGAAAGGTATCAAAATTAATTAGTTTATTTACTAATATAAATAATAAACTTAGTCTAATCATGCATCAATATAGAATTACTTTTGAAATCAAACCAAGTGGTTTTTTTGGCTTACCAGAAGAAGATAATACAATTGTTATGCCATCCAAGAATGTACATTATCAAATATATGTTTCCCCTTACTCACAATTTGTAAGACCTATTTCTCTTTCTCTTTTTAGAAAAATCTCGGAGCAAATTAAAAAGCAATTCAAAGTGGAAAAAGCTATAATAGAGATAACGGATAATAGGTTTGTTTTGACTTTTTCGGAAAGAAACTCTGAAATAGCAACTAAAAGGTCTAAGAAAATAGTAACGAAGTTTTTAAAAATTCTCCAAGTAAGTTTCGGCAATACTTTTTTTTATTACAATCCTATAGAAATTGTTGAGGATGGGAGAACGATTAAGTTTATTGATAAAGATGAAACAGGAAGTAGCTTGCTTAAAGGCTCCAATTTTATTGCTTATAATCTTGAGAAACTCAATGAATTTATTGACACAGCAATAGTTCATATTGTAATTGAAGATCAAAAGTGTTCAAGATTTAGAGAGTATTTTGATAGAGCAGTTTTTCTTTCATCTTTGTTTAATAAAGATGAATATCTGGTTGAAGTGAGGTATGAAAATTTTTTGAAGACCGAGATATTCTTAAATTATTTTAAAGCGATTACAGTAATATTAGGAGATCCAAGTATTGATAAAGACTATCAATCAAGATTTAAGACTTTTGGATTTGAGCAGAACTTTTTGGAAGACGAAGTAGAACCATTAAGAGTAGTTAGAAATAAATTTGACATCGCTCACTATTCATTAAAAGATAATGATGACTTTATCGAAGAGATAAGTAAAAATTCTCAAAAGGCTAGAAAAGTAGCTGCGGATGTTTATTTCAAATTCATAGATTATTTAAAAAAAACAAAACAAGATTTAAAGTAATCCTCTTTTTATCCACTGAATTCCACCTCTAAAATCGCTATTTTCATTGAATTATGGAAAAACCCGATTGTATCTTTTGCAAAATCATTTCAGGTGAAATCCCTTCGTATAAAATTTATGAAGACGATGATTTTATCGGAATACTTGACGTCTTTCCGAATACAAAAGGAATGACTTTAGTAATTCCGAAGGAGCATTATGATTCATACGCATTCGAAATGCCGGAAGAGATTTATTCTAAGTTTTTTCTGACTGCAAAGAAGCTCGGCAAAATTATTGATGAAAAACTCGAAGTCGTGAGAACAGCTTTAGTAATGGAAGGCATGGGAGTAAATCACGCGCACATAAAACTATACCCGCTGCACGGACTTGATAAAGAATTCAAAGCAGTTAATTCGGGTGAGCCGAAGTTTTACGAAAACTATCAGGGGTCGCTTTCAACTGCTATGGGACCAAAGGCTTCTGACGAAGATTTAAAAGAAGTTCAAAAATTATTTGTAAGTAAATAAAGTAAACAAAAATACATTTGAAGTATAATCACATTGAAATAGAGAAGAAGTGGCAGAAGTTCTGGAAAGAAAATAAAACTTTCCGCACGCCTGAATTTGATAAGCTTGATAAAGATAAGCCGAAGTTTTACGTACTTGATATGTTCCCGTATCCAAGCAGAGACGGACTTCATGTAGGACACCCGGAAGGTTACACTGCAACTGATATAGTTGCGCGGTATAAAAGAATGCAGGGCTGTAATGTGCTTCACCCCATGGGATGGGATGCATTCGGTCTGCCGACTGAACAGTTTGCACTGAAGACAGGCATTCATCCTAAAATAAGAACTGCAGAGTGTATTATCAGATTCAGAAATCAGCTCGATTCAATAGGATTATCCTATGACTGGGACAGAGAGATAAATACATCAGATGAAAAATTTTTCAGATGGACTCAGTGGATATTTTTAAAATTATATAATTCTTATTACGACGATAGTGAAGATAAGGCAAAGCCTTTAAGCGAGTTAAAAATTCCTGAAGGGCTTAATGAAAACGGAAAGAGAGAATTTCTTGATGCGCATAGACTCGCATATTTATCGGACGGCCCTGTGAACTGGTCGCCGGAGCTTGGAACTGTACTTGCGAATGATGAAGTAGCAGAGCAAATCGAAAAAGGTCATACAGTTGTAAGAAGAAATATGCGTCAGTGGAAACTGCGAATCACTAAGTATGCAGACAGATTGTTAAAAAGCTTAGATGATTTAGACTGGCCAACGAACCTGAAAGAAATTCAGCGTAACTGGATTGGCAGAAGCGAAGGCGCTATGATAAAATTCAAAATTGAAAGCGATAATCTCGATGACGGAAGATATATAGAAGTGTTTACAACTCGTCCTGATACGATTTTCGGAGCAACATATATGGTGCTTGCGCCGGAGCATCCTTTGGTTTCTGAAATTACTACATCCGATAACTTAAAGACTGTCGATGAATATATTTTAACGGCTGCTAAAAAATCAGACATGGAAAGAACAGAACTTTCCAAAGATAAGACAGGAGCTTTTACCGGAGCTTATGCAATAAATCCTGCTAACGGGAATAAAATCCCTGTGCTGATTTCCGATTATGTGTTAGTCAGCTATGGAACAGGTGCAATTATGAGCGTACCCGGGCATGATGAGAGAGATATGGAGTTTGCGAAGAAATTTGATCTGGAAATCATACCTGTAGTAATCCCGGATGAATATAAGAATACAGCTTTCAAAAAAATTAAATCTGAAGACGGTAGTGAGATTATTATGTCCGGTCCCGGAATTGGTATGATTGATGGTAAGATGGATAATGAGTTCCACAAATTTTTAGAAGATACAAGGAAAGGGGATGTGTGCTTTACAGGCGAAGGATATGCTTTTAACTCGGGGTTTTTAAATGGTCTTACAACAGAAGAAGCTAAGAAAAAAATTATAAACTGGATAGAAGAAAATAAATTAGGAAAGCGAAGTGTGAATTATAAACTTCGTGACTGGCTGTTTTCACGTCAAAGATACTGGGGTGAACCGTTTCCTATTGTGCATCTGAATGACAG
>JBHEKU010000119.1:0-4134 GCA_041859205.1 Ignavibacteria bacterium
TTATTATAGAGCAAATGCCGGAGCATCCGCAGCTGGATAATCCTGCACTTAGCTATAAAAAAAATCTTCTTCGGTTATTAATTTTATCGGGACTTGGATTTATTACTCTTGTTCTGCTCGGAATTAGTTTCTTCTTTGTAATAGTTAAATTATAACAAATATTTCTATCATAATTTGAGTTTAAATCTATATCAAAAAAACTGCGGCGTACTTATCCTGAAAGGTAAAGATAGAATTGATTTTCTGAACAGAATGTCCACGAACGATTTGACCGTAGTTGAACCTCTCCATTATAAAAAAACCATACTGACTTCCGATAAAGGAAGAATAATTGACCTGATAACAATTCTTAACTTTGATGACCATTCAATAGTAATCACAACAGAAAATTACGAAGACAGAATAATTGCCCATCTTGATAAATATATTATCATGGATGATGTTATTATTGAAAAGCCGGATGTAAAACATGCTCTGCTATTATTATGGGGTGAAGATGCAAAAAATGTAGTTAACGAGATTGAACAAAGGATTCCAAATGAAGAAAATTTTATAATGATATCAGAC
This sequence comes from Ignavibacteria bacterium, assembly GCA_041859205.1. Classification (GTDB taxonomy): domain Bacteria; phylum Bacteroidota; class Ignavibacteria; order Tepidaquicellales; family Tepidaquicellaceae; genus JAFDZO01. The sequence goes on from JBHEKU010000119.1 coordinate 568, forward strand.
AAAGAATTTATCTTTGAAGATAATTTCGGATTTGATAAAATAATTTATCTTACGGAAGAAAGTAATGCAGCCTCAGTAAAATCTAAATACATATCTGATAAATTTGTTGATAGAAAAGAGTTAACAGATGAAGAATATGAAAGCCTCAGAATTTCACTTGGCATTGCCGAAGGTGAAAACGAGTTTAATGATTTGATCAATCCGAAAGAATGCGGACTTGAAAAATATATTTCCTATACAAAGGGATGTTACATAGGCCAGGAAGTTATAGCAAGATTAGACGCTCAGGGGAAAATCCCTAAGCAGATGGTAAGAGTTAAGACAGTACAAACAATTAACAAAGGCGACAAAATTTTTTCCGATGGTAAAGATGTTGGATTTATTTCCAGCGTTTCTGAAAACGTTGGCTTGGCATTTATTCGCAGCGCTGCACTTGTACCTTCAAAAGAGTTTCAGGTGAACGGAGAAAAGATTGAGCTTGAGCTAATATTTAATTTAGTAAAAAATTTAAACTAACCCTTTAATTAACTTTTTAATAATATGATTAATAAAATTAAAGAACTTTTGGGCAAAGATAACGAAGCTCTTTTAACCCATGAATGTAAAACAATTTCAAAGAACGATATTCATTTGCCCGGAAACGATTTTATTGACAGAGTATGGAAAGACAGCGACAGAAGCCCGAACGTATTAAGAAATATGGCAGCTCTTTATAACCACGGAAGACTTGCAGGAACAGGATATGTTTCTATACTTCCTGTTGACCAGGGAATTGAACACTCTGCCGGGGCATCATTTGCACCAAACCCGATTTATTTCGATCCTGAAAATATTGTCAAACTTGCTATAGAAGGCGGATGTAATGCAGTTGCATCTACATTCGGAGTGCTTGGCGCATGCGCAAGAAAATATGCACATAAAATTCCATTCATTGTAAAGATTAATCATAATGAAATTTTAAGTTATCCGAATAAATTTGACCAGATAATGTACGGCGATATTGACCAGGCATTTGATATGGGTGCAGCAGCAGTCGGTGCTACTATTTACTTCGGCTCAGAAGAATCAGCAAGACAAATTCAGGAAGTAAGTGAAGCATTTGCTTACGCACATGAGCTTGGTATGGTAACTGTTCTATGGTGCTACTTAAGAAATAATGCTTTCAATGTTAAAGGCGATAAAGATTATCATGTATCGGCTGACTTAACCGGACAGGCAAATCACTTAGGCGTTACAATTCAGGCAGATATCATAAAACAAAAGTTACCTGAGAACAACGGCGGATACAATGCATTGAAATTCGGTAAGACACATAAAGATGTTTACTCTAAGCTTACAACAGATAATCCGATTGACTTAACAAGATACCAGATTGCAAACTGTTACATGGGCAGAGCAGGATTAATAAATTCAGGCGGCGCTTCATCAGGAGAATCTGATCTGGCAGAAGCAGTAAAGACTGCCGTTATCAATAAACGCGCAGGCGGCATGGGACTTATCTCCGGAAGAAAAGCTTTCCAACGTCCTATGAAAGACGGCGCTGCATTGCTTAATGCAATTCAGGATGTCTACTTAGAAAAAGAAGTAACAATAGCATAAAAAATATTTATATTATAAATAACAAAATAAAAAAATGAACAAACCAAAAAAAGTTGCTTTAAAAAAGCACAGAAAAACAAAAGCAAAAGTTAAAGCAAGAACAAAAGCTTCTTTAGCAAAAAAGAAAGCTTAAGTCTTTCAGATTATCAAGGGGCGCAAGCCCCTTTTTTATAGAACATAATTTTTCTCCTTCTTACGAAGCTCTGCTTCGTAAGAAATATTTATTGAAGCTCCGCTTCAAAGTGAAACGGAGTTTCACGGTATATGCATTACAAAGCAGAGCTTTGTAATGAGTTTTCATCGATTTTATTCTTAATGAAAAAAATTCTTCTCGTAGCATTTCTTACATTTGCAGCGGCATTTACTCCGATAGCCGCCAAATACACAGTTGCGCAGATATCTCCCCTTTCATTAGCATTTTTACGATTCGGCTTAGCAACGGCTTTACTTCTTCTTGTTTGCGCTCACAGAAAAGTAAATTTAAAAATTGAAAAAGAAGATTACTTAAAATTTTTGTTCACAGGATTTTTGGTAATCCCCTTTAATCAGATAGTATTTTTAGTCGGCATAAAATTATCGGCAGCTTCGCATTCAGGAGTTTTATATTCCTGCACTCCAATGATAGTTTATATCTGTTCAATATTTTTAAAGCACGAAAAATTTCAGGCAAAAAAAATCTTTACTATTTCTTTAACTATAATCGGTATCTTCCTTATATTTTACGAAAATATTGTTAACGTACAAAAGGACGGACATGATATTTTAATAGGAGATATACTTTTATTTTTCGCAGTGCTTTCGTTTGGAATGTATCTGGCGTTCAGTAAAAATTTAATTGTGAAGTATGGTTCATTAAAGGCTCAGACGGTTTCGTTTACAGTCGGAAGCGTTTTATACATTCCAATATTTTTATGGGATATGCATAATTTAAATTTAGCTGATGTAAATGTTTTCGGATGGCTGGGATATTTTCATTTAGCAATCGTTGTTGCTTTCGCAAGTTACTTTTTATATTCGTACACGACAAAATTTATTCATACAAGCACGCTTACAACCCTTACAAATACTGCACCTATTTTTACACTCATATTTTCGTGGATTTTATTAAAGGAAAGTTTATCTTATTTTTTTATGATTGGCGCAGTAATTACTTTCATAGGAGTTTTCTTAACTCAGTTAATGACTATGCAGCAAAAAGCTAAGAAGAAAAAAGACGAACCTGAAGAACCGGTTGAAGTTACAAATTTATAAATTACATTGGAAGATTCATCAAATATAAAAGTTAAAGTTGCATTAAATTCTCTCTTTGCCGCAGTATTTATTACGGGGATAAAGATACTTGCAGCATATTTCAGCGGAAGTTTGGCAATCCTTACTGAAGTAGTAAATTCCGGCATTGATATCTTCGTATGTCTTGTCACAATTTTTTCAGTCAAGTATGCAGCAAAGCCTGCCGATGAAGATCATAACTACGGACACGAGAAAGCGGAGAATATTTCAGCGTTAATACAGGTTTTATTTTTATTCGGTACAAGTTCGTTCATTATTTACGAAGCAGTGCAGAGAATATTTCTTGGTAAACATCCTGACTTAAATATTACAATATGGACGTTCGCCGCCTTGATAACTTCCATGGTAATAGATTTTATAAGAGCAAGAGCTCTGAATAAAATAGCAGATGAAACAAAGTCCAATGCATTGAAAGCCGATGCGCTGCATTTCTCCTCTGATATAATGAGTTCGATGATAGTTATAATCGGATTAATTTTCAGTTATTACGGCTATGATAAAGCCGATGCTATTAGCGCATTTGTTGTTGCTGTGATAATAATAATACTCGGCGTGAACATGTCACGTAAGGCAATTGATTCATTGCTGGATAGAGTGCCTCCTGGTTTATCAGAGAAAATACGGTATGAAACTTTGTTAATTGAAGGGGTAGAAGGAATAAGAAATTTCAGAATAAGA
>JBHEKU010000176.1:0-11575 GCA_041859205.1 Ignavibacteria bacterium
GCAGGCAGGAATTGCAAGCTATGTGTACAAGCTATATGATTATAATTCAAAAGAATACGAGCTGGTTCTTTTCAATCATGAAAAAAGAAAAAATCTGTATAAGTTCAAAGTAATGAAACACAATATTAAGATTCTGAAAGCTCCTGCTTCGAATAAATTTATTAAAGTAAACATAGATTAAAAATTGTATCCAAAATTATTTCAAATAGGTCCTATACCTGTTTACAGCTACGGACTGATGTTAGGCATTGCATTCTTAGTCGGAAACTGGCTGTTCGGAAAAGAACTAAAACGCAAAGGCTACGATGAAAATACGGGAGTAATAATTGTAATGATGGCGCTTGTCGGCGGTATCGTCGGCGCAAAATTATTTTATATTATCGAAGACTGGAATTTCGGCACAGGTCAGCCGCTGCTCACATACTTCAAGCCTGATATAATATTCTCTTCATCAGGACTAACATTCTTCGGCGGATTGGTCTTATCTTTTATCCTGATATTTATTTATTGCAAAGTAAAAAAACTAAATTTCCTGAGTATACTTGATATGATGGCGCCGGGAACAATTCTGGGTTATGGAATTGCCCGTATAGGCTGCCAGCTGGCCGGTGACGGTGACTACGGAATTGCAATTGCGCCGGATTCTTTCTGGGCTTTTCTTGGTATGAGTTATACGAACGGCACTGTCCCTACTCCCCCAGGAATAATTGTGCATCCCACTCCGATATACGAAACTATTGTCTGCTTTTTTATTTTCCTGTATCTCTGGAAGAACAGAACTAAATATCATGTTGCAGGAACGTTGTTTTATTTGTATTTGATACTTGCAGGACTTGAAAGATTTTTAGTAGAGATGATAAGGGTGAATCCAAAAGTGGTCTTTGGGTTAAGTCAGGCACAGCTTATAGCATTATTTATGGTTGCCGCCGGAACATTTTTATTTATGAGAAATAAGGCAAAGGAAGATAAAGTTGAGAAGACGCCGTTAGCAACTACCGAGTGATTTAGATGCAGAGAAAAAATTCTTGAATTGCCAGGGCTTTTAAGCCGTGGATAATATAAGCTGACAATTCATTGCTTTAGCCAAAATCAATTTTGCCCTAAAGGGCATTAAGTTGGAAAGGGTTTTCCCTCCACGCGTTAAAACGCGTGGCAATTAAATAATATATTCTTTCCAAATGTGATATCGAACAGAGGAATTATTTAAGGATTCTAAATTCATAAATGGATTGTTTAATTTGCAGATAATCCCTATATTATAGATTAAACTTTAAATTTTTATAAGCAATGAAACGTACTTTTCAACCAAGCAATAGAAAAAGAAAAAATAAACATGGATTCCGTGAAAGAATGGAAACAAAAAACGGAAGAAAGGTTCTTGCAAGAAGAAGAGCTAAAGGCAGAAAAAAACTCACAGTCAGCGACGAATACAACAGAAGCGTATAAAGTATTTTTCACTGATAATAAGCTTCCTAAGGAGCTAATTATCAGAGGTCATGAGTCATTTTCAAAGATCTTTGAATCTTCCGAGAAAACTAACAGCGGCTTTCTAAGAGCATACGTAAGAACTCACATCAGTGAAAACAAAAACAATTTTAACAGCCCGTCAGCTTCAATAAAGGCGGGCTTTGTTGTTACTAAGAAAAGAATCAGAAAGGCAGTGCCGCGCAACAGAGTAAAAAGATTGCTTCGCGAGGCATTCAGACTGGAGAAAGTGAATATCGCTACTGACATGATAAAAAAGAATTACGAAATAATTTTCACTTTATCCGATTCAGGCTATGAAGGATTTGCAGAAGGAAATTTTAATATTGCCGTCGCAAGAAACGATATGAATAAACTCTTAACAAAAGTATTTAAGAAAAATATATAAGCTCCCCAGGTGAAGATAATATTTGTCTATCTTATAAGGTTCTATCAGAAATTCATCTCTCCGCTTTTCCCTGCGTCGTGCAGATTTTATCCCACATGCTCACAGTACAGTCTTGAAGCTTTTCAGGAATTCGGTGTATTCAAAGGTTTTTATTTATCAGTTAAACGAATTTTAAAGTGCAATCCTTTTTTCAGAGGCGGGTTTGACCCCATTCCTCATAAAGACTGCGCTCACAAACATTAATTTTTTACAATCATAATAAAATGGATAGACGTTCAATAATAGGTTTTGTGTTAATCGGAGTTGTGTTAATGTTCTGGCTTTACTGGAACACATCTAAAACTCCCCCGCCCCAGCCGAAGAAGCAGGATACGGTAAAAGTTGAAACCAAACAAAGCACAGATACAAATAAGGCACCGATTACAAGCATTCCCACAACAAAGGATTCAATAACAAATTCATTAGGCAGTATTTTTTCGAAAAGCTCTGCTACAGGTACAACAACAGATTCTTCAAATACCAAGCCGCTCGCGGAAAAAATAATTCAGGTAGAAAATAAAAAAGTTTTTATTGAGTTCAGTAATTACGGCGGCACTGTAAAAAAATTCACACTAAAAGATTTCCAGACATGGGATAAAAATCCGCTGCAATTAATCAACTGGAAAAAAAGCAAAGAGCTTCATCTGATTTTTACTTCCAAAGACGGAAAACAAATAAGTACGGCAAACTTAATTTTCAATGCTGACTATAAAGAATGGGATAAGATTAACATTGAAGAGAATAAAGATTTTAAGCTTAAATATACTTTAAACGTTTCTGCTGACAGTTCACAAAAAATAATAAAGACATATACTTTTAAGTCTGACTCATACGAATTTGATGTTACCTACGAATTATTTAACAGTGATAAATTTATCACCGGCTCTAAATATCAGGTAGCGTGGGAAACATCGCTTAATCTTACAGAGCACCGCAGTGATGACGAAGCAACTTTCTCTGAAGCATACGCGCTTATGGGAAGCGATATAGAAGCGCTTGATGCTACTAGCTTTGACGAACCTTATAAAGCCGACTTTACAGGAAACACAAAATATGTTGCAAGCAGAAATAAATATTTCGGAGTATACATTATTCCAGACGGAACTCCCGGAGACGGAGCATATCTTACCGGTTCACGCGAGCATCTTCCCGATAACGGAGTAAAGGAAAATTATTCCATAGCAGTTAAAAAAGATATCAAAGCCGATACTTATGAGAAAGCAACTTTTAGAATTTTAGTAACACCTTTAGAGTACAGTCTCTTAAAAGATTACGGACTTGACCTGGAAAAATCATTGAGGTTTACTCTTGACTTCCTTGTAAGACCTATTGCTCAGTACTTAATTATTCCGTTCTTCACATTCCTGCATACATTTATTCCTAACTACGGCTGGGTAATAGTTGTGTTTGCAATCTGTCTGAAGATTCTTTTGAATCCGCTGACAAAGTCGCAGATGAAATCGATGAAGAAGATGGGTACGCTCGGTCCGAAGATGACTGCTATCCGTGAAAAATATAAAGATGACCCTGTAAAAGCGAACCAGCAGATAATGAAGCTTTACAAGGAGGAAAAAATAAATCCCGCCGGAGGATGTCTACCTATGCTACTGCAGCTTCCGATACTTTATGCATTATTCGGAGTGTTCCGTTCAACAATTGAGTTAAGAGGCGCGCCGTTTATATGGTGGATTCATGACCTTGCTGCGCCGGATGTTATTTTCCATCTGCCGTTTACTATTCCGCTATTCGGAATAAGTGATGTTTCAGGCTTAGCAACATTGATGGGTATTACAATGTTTATTCAGCAAAAGATGACCGTTACCGACCCTAAGCAGAAAGCTTTGGTTTATGTAATGCCGATAATGATGACTTTATTGTTCTTCAGTTTCCCTGCAGGATTGAACTTATATTATTTCGTATTCAATCTTCTTTCAATTATTCAACAGTACTTCACTAATAAGAAAGATAAAGAAAAAGAAAACGCTGTAACAGTAGTACAAACAGGTAAATCACCGGTTAAAAAATAGTTTTTATCTGAAAAAAATAGTTCCTTCAAATAGATGGATATAAATCCGAAAAATATTTTAGTTGTTCAAATAGGAAAACTAGGGGATATGGTGTTAACCAGTCCCCTGTTTTATGAGCTGAAAAGACTTTTCCCTAAGTCGAAGCTCAAAGTTCTTGCATCAGCAGCAAATCAGGAATTCGTTTCACAACTTAAAGCAGTAGATGACGTAATTGTGTATCAAAAAAACGTTCTAAAGGATTTATTTCTGGCAAATAAATTAAAGAAGAATAATTTTGATTTATGGATAGATGTGAAAGATGGCTACTCGCGCACTTCAGCCTCATTATTAAAACTTGCTAAACCGAATTTATCCTTAGGCTACAACACACAGGAGAAAATTTTTGACGTGGATTTGAAGGATTACACCAAAGGAAAGCATGCAGTTGATTTAAGCCTTGCCCCGGTCTGTTATTTTGGAAGCGAACCTGTATATACTTCGCCTGTATTGACTGACTTTTTAAAGGAAAGAGCGGATAGCCCAATTGATTTATTAATAAATATTTCCGCAGGCAGCCCTTCAAGATATCTGAATGAAAATAAATGGCTTCACTTTTTATCCCAGATAATGCATAAATACCCTTCTTATAAAATTCATCTGGTAGGAATTCAACGTGATGAAAAGCTTCTTCTAAGTATTTACAACAATTTTAAGACAGAACATATAACTGCAAAGTATAATTACACTTTACCTGAATTAGTTAATAGTTTAAACAGGGCAAATATTATTGTTTCTGCTGATACCTCAATAGTTCATTTAGCTTCAGGTCTTAACAAACCAATTATAGCCTTGTATCCGAAAGTTGACTGGAATTTTGAAAGGTTTAAGCCCCTCAGTGATAGCTATGTAGCCATAATCTCTAAAAGCGAAAAAGGTATTGAAGATATAGAAAGTTCTGAAATACTGGAGAAATATGAAGAGCTGGCAGATACAGCCATAAGATCTAAAACCCTATCTAAAGTTTCAGCTTAAGATTCACTCCAAAAGAGAATTTAGTTGTATTATTCAAATCTGTTATTGCCCCTATATTGTGAGTTCCGACATCAAACAGTATATATTTTGTATCAAGCCCCGCACCTAAAGAAACAAGAAACCCTTCAGTTCCGCCTGCAATAAATCCTATCCTTGGAATAAAAAATTGTGATAAGAAAAACTCGGCACCTGCACCGATTGTAGGGATAGTTGAGCTGCCTGCGGCCTGTTTTGAAAGTCCCTGAATGTAATCTAAAGAAATAGAAACCAGTTCTTTGTTGAGTGAATCGCTTTTAAGCCCATTAGCTCCGAAAAGATTTTTAAAGATTTTAAAATTCACTCCGAATCTGAGAGTCATAGGCAGCATTTTTTGAAATGCTCCGGTTGAGGTTTTCTTCCCGTTAATAAGTGTCCTTAGAGTATCAAGCTGTTCCGATTTTGCAAGATCAGTTACAACAAACTCACCTGCATATTTATATTCATTATTATTTCCGTACCAGTTCATATAGCCAATATCAGTCAAACTTAAACCGACTGACCAGCGGTCATTTATCTTACCGTTGAAGCCGAGGTCAAAGCCCCAACCGAATCCGGCAAGCTTCCCTAGCCCCGGATATTCCACTTTATCATCAGGTCTTATGGAGGAACGGAGAAAAGTAACTGCTCCCCTGCTTGTGATCTGCGCAGAATCATTTGTAGAAAAATTCAAATCATTGCTTCGTACACCGACATAATAATATCCTAACTGAGGCTTTAAAGAAACTCCCCAGGAAAACTGTTTGAAAGTACTCTTCATAAAATTCTTTGCAATATTGGAATACGAAAAATTCAGCTGCCTTATCCACGATAACTCAAGTCTGTATTGAGAAAAATCATAAGTTCTATTTATGCCGTTGCCGAATAAAGTAAGTTCCAGCATTTGCTCAGGCACGTACGATTTTCCGAAAATCTTATCTTCTGCTGAAAATCCTACAACACCAGCATTAGGAATTCGGAAAGCAACGGATACAAATTTATATCCTACACCCATACCTAATTCTGAATCTTTGGATTTATTCAGCATGTCGGTTTTATCAGCATTGGTAAGATATTTTCCGTTTCCGTCTCCATCGCCAGTGAAATACTTATTATAAAAATCGACTGAAAGGAATTTACTGTTAAGCATATAACCGCCCGTAGTCATTCCATTGATGTAAATTCTTGTCTTATCTTTTGGCTTTACTAAGGAAAGATTTGCAGGGTTTAAGTTCATTGCATCAATGTTGTATGAATTTGCAACACCTGTACGACCCATTGAAAGACTTCTCACATTATCCGAGTATTGTGAAAAAGAGAGGGAGGAAATTAACATCAAAATTATAATAAAAACTTTTTTCATTTTATTATTTCAGTAAAATCATTTGTTAATTTTGAACAATTCTGTATTGCAGTACTCCCTGACTTCGTACATATGCAAAGTCATCACCTTTTAATCTTACGATTCCAGCATTTGGGTTTGTAATGTATTTTAGTTCAATGTAAACTCTTCCGTATCGCTTAATTGCCTGAATATTTTCTCTGGAAATTTCGACTTCAATTTGTTTTGTTTTTTGTCCGCCCGGAAGAACTGAACCGTCAGGTCCTACATCTGCAGCATCGAGTACATAAAATGAATCGGGATTCTGATTTGCAAATTGACCTGTGAGATAGACCAAGGGCACACCTGAAGAATCTTCAATAACAATTTTAGCTTTCAATTTTAAAGCAATAGCGTTAGTAATTGTTGTAGTAATTTTTAAGCTGTAAGATTTATCCACATCAATCATCTGTTGCGGTGTAAATCCGGATTTAATTGTATCTTTGTATGAGTTATAGAGAGTCGATTGAAATCGTAAAGGAATTTCAACATTAAAGAATGTTAAAATACTGTCCTTACTTTCCAATGAAACATCCTGATTATTTAAATTTATATATTGGTCTCTCATAAAAATAATTTTATCAGGGACATTTCCCATAAACTCAAGAATATTACTGTTAGAAGTATTGATGTTCAGTATTTTTTCTCCATAGCCGGAGCCTGAAGGGCGTGCAGGAATAGTTACATTATAGAATGAATCCAGAGTACCGTTACCGTCATAGTCATAGAATAATCTTTTTGTAGTGCCTGCCGATTTATTATATCCGTAAAAATAAGCCTTTTTAAAATCAACCTGCGTAGAAACAAAGTTTTGAATTTTTATTTCAGATTTTTTAATTGCAGAAAGAGTCAGCGGCTGATTTGGAGCGTTGGTACCTAATGGTCCGTTTGTGGAATCTACCAAAGCCAGTGAAGGATTAGGTTTTACCTTACCTGATACCGAACTTAGATGAACAGGTGAAACATTATAATCGAAGCTTCCAAAACCTACAGGCTGTGAAGACGATGTACTGATAAAGAAATCAAGTTTGTTGGAGAGTACATTTCCGTTATCTATATAATATGTTGCAAGGCTTAGCAGCTGAGTAGTTGAAGAGTTTGCAGGTACTGAACCCGTAATCTGATAAGGAAGATTTGATGTCCTGCTTTTAAGATTCTGAATTCTGAGTGTAACATTGTAAGGGAAGTTGTTTGTATTGTTAAACTTTAATGATAAAGTTCCGTCGATAAAATATGCAGTTCTCACAGAGCTTGAATCATCAAACTTTAAACTGATTACAGTATCCCTGTTATATATTACAACATTGTTCGATACATTAACGCCGTTAAAATTTATACTGTTTGCCAGGTCATCTTTACTGTTTACATTTCCTGTAAGGATAACATCATTGCTAAGGGAATCAACATAAACATTTTGATTGCCTTTCAGCATAGACATAACAGAATAATATCTTGTAATAAACGGAAGATTTGCATCGACATCGTATTCGGGAGATACGAAATCTTTAATCTGACATCCTGAAACAATTACGAGGAAAATTGCAATGAGGGTGCAGTGGAATCGAAATAATCTCAAACTATATGGATGAAGGTTAAGTTAGATTTAAGATAGTATTTATTAATTTGTTTTAAAAGACATTTTAAATTTTAACTTAACAAAAATTACATATTAATTATGAAATTTGTGCATAAAAATAGCCCTGCCGGTAAATCATTCCTGCAGGGCTGTATATTGTTAGTAAAAGTACTAAAAGGGCTATGTTATTTGACTAACATCATTTTCTTTGTTTCTCTGAAACTATCTGAAGACAATGTGTAGAAGTAAACACCGCTTGATAGTTTCGCTGCATCAAATACAACTTCATTTGTTCCCGTTGGTACAACTTCATTGTTTATTAAAGTCTGTACTAATTTACCTGAAGCATCATATATGTTTAACGTCATTCTTGATGATTTTGTTACATCGAATCTGATAGATGTTGTTGGGTTGAACGGATTCGGATAATTTTGTTTCAATGAGAATTTATCAGGTACAGTAGTTGAAACATTGTTCACACCAACAGTTTGAGGATTAAAGCTTCTGTACAATTGATAAACAGGTGCAACAAATTGTGTTGTGTCACTAAAGCTTTGTGAACCCGGATAAGGTGTTTGTTGATAATGAATATGAAATTTTGTTGCAGTATTTCCTGTTAAAGATAGTGTAGGGTAAAGATCATCTTCAGTACGGGTTCGTGTTAAATTCTGTGGAGTTGACCATGTTAATCCACCATTATCAGAATAAGTTACATAGATATCATTGAAAGTATAACCAAGTAATGAATCTCCCGGTTGGAAAGCTGAGAACGCGCAAACTAATCTTGAACCGTCAGCTGACCAGGCAAGTGACGGATGTGATACGGGAAGCACTCCTACTTGTGATACTTGTTGATTATTAAACAAAGATGTATCTGAGAGAAGTGTCATGTTTTGTCGCCCAGCTACTATAACGGGTACTCCATTGTTTATAGATGGGGAGTAAAACAATATTTTATTTGAAACATTAGTAGAATTATATGTATTAGGAGTAACAGAAGTATTACCATATAATGTACTCCATGCAACTCCGAAATTAGTTGAACCTGGTTTATAAGCTGCATCAATACCAAACCATGGTGTTAAAGAATCACCTTGAATAACGTCGTTAATACGTCCTTTTTTCTGAATGAATGTTGGAGTTGTCCATGATGTTCCCCCATTTGCACTAGTACTGAATGCCAAACCTGTGTTAGCAACACCAGTAGTTGTATCTTTATACCAAACTGCTAAACAATTATTTCCTGTTTGGTCAGCAGCAAATCTATATCTTACGTTTGCTCCGATTTGTCCCAAACCTGGATTAGCGACTAAAACTCGTGATGAGAATGAATTAGTACTTCCATTATATTTAACAAAATACAAAGTATCTTCTACTGTTGAGTTTGGAAAACTTGACAAGCCGCCCATTACCCCCCCATTAAGGTAAGCCCCAAAATAATCCTTGCCATTATTTGGCGCATAAGAACTTGTAAATGAACCGAGTCCTAAGAAAGCATCGTTCCATGCAGCTCCAAAAGCAGTACTAGGATTATATTTTCTGCCTGATAACATTATATTAAGCTGACCGCCTGCAACATAAGTATGTATTTCAGGATATGCACTTCTTTGTGGTAAGTTAGTATAAGGAAGAGGCGCATCCCAGGTTGTGCCGCCATTGTAGCTTACTATATAATAAGCCATTCTATCTGACGCACCTTTAGGATCTTTTTGACTTGTACTCGGATAACAAACAATAATAGTGTCACCATAGACAAAAATATTGCTCATATTTGAACCATTTGTCATATAGTCCCAATAACCTATTGTACCCGGAATAGAATATTGAGGGTCAATAAAGTTATCAAAGAATTTGTAACTTATTTTGGATTGTTTTTGATTACTTACTTCCTCTATAGCGTTAGATATAATTCTTGATCCTTTTTTGTCTTGGCTGAAAGCTGTCGATGCAAAAATCAAAACCAGAAATAGATAAATAATTTTTTTCAAGGTAATCTCCTTTTAGTTTTTTAATAATGTATAGTTAAGAAAAATTGTAAACTGTAATAAGGGATTTATCAGAAGTGAGGGTTTTTATTGCTCTGAGGGGAATTAATTTTATTATGAAAGTATATATTATTAGTTAAAAAATTTATAAGTAATTATAGAGTTTGTTTGCCTTGAGGGAATTTGATATAAATGAGGGAAAATAATTGTTTGAGAGGATTTATCAGATTTGAAGATAGTTATTGTAGTAAACAAACCTAATATTTTTTTTTATCTCAAAAAAGGCTTTTTTTTAGCCCGACAAAATCAGCCGGGCTAAAATGTACAATTCTAAAAATTGAACTCGTATCCAATTTTAAAATACTTACTTGTATATTGAAGCTTCTCTCCGGATAAATTCAAAACAAAGTAGACGTTGCTGCCGGCAAAGAATTCATATTGGAATAATGTATTCAGCAATGACTGTCTTGTATAATTATCTTTTCTGTAAAAAGACCTGATATAGAATTTATCAAATACTTTATAATCGAATCTGGCATTGATAATGGTTTGTTTAATATCAAAGTAATCAAGATAGTTTATACTTCCACTGACTGCAAATTTATCAAATAAAATAAAGTTTAAACCTATGTATGGATTTTTTATGTATGACCCGAAATAAGGTCCGAAGAAATACCCGACATATCCTCCGTTATTGCCGAAGATAAAATTAGCGCTGTATTCTTGTCCCAGATTTTCTCTTATTATTAAATTACCGTTTTCATCATAGTCATTTGGTCTGTTCATGCTGACATTTGCATTAATTCTGATTTGCCCATTAAGTTTAAAGTTAAGATTTGTTCCATAATTTTCCTGATTAATAAAATCGTCCTCAAGCTGCCTGTCTTTGAAATAATATCCGTTCCAGCTTAGATCTGAAAACCAGTTTCTATTGAATACCCACTTGTATCCGCCGCTTAAATTTAACTGGTCGTAGTTATCAGGGTTTCCTATTACTCCGGTGAAAGAAGTAGAAGCCTGGAAATTTTTATTAACACGATTGTATCCCCAGTCCGCATAAGGTCCACCGGCATCATCTGATTGATAATATCCGTAAACATTGTAAGCATCACCTTGTTTTTTTACATCACCGCCATATTCATTAAAACTCTTTGCATATTGAACTCCGAGCCTTACACGGTTATAAGGAAATCTGTAGAAGCCGTCAAAGCTGGCAATGTTTTCTTTATATTCATCTCCCGGTCTTTCAGAGTGAACAAACATACCTCCTACATTAAAATCATCTGCATAATATCTTGGCCGCGTGATAAAATACTTATTCTTATTTCCGTCGTTTCTCGGGTCGCTTTGTACATATATTGCCCCTGTCTTTAATTTATCACTGCGGAAAGTATAATTAAAACCGTAATCGATATTCTCTATTGAACGTGTATAGAATAGATTAATCGGCGAACTGTATATATCAAGATCTTTACTGAAGAAAGTTCTCTTCTCACTTAAAAATATTGCTCTGTTGTAAAATGAGAATCGGAATGGATCAGCTTCCAACGTAGACTCATCGGTGTTAATCGTTGTTTTTAATTTATGTTTGTTGAGCGAAAGATTAAACTCTCCTCCGAAAGTTCCTTTATAGCTTGAGTCGTTAAATCTATCGGCAACTAAATATGG
>JBHEKU010000326.1:0-7994 GCA_041859205.1 Ignavibacteria bacterium
GCCGTAAACAATATCTTGGATATCTTCTCTGTAAGCACCCGTAATAATTTTACCGATTTTCCAATTATTATAATCTTCAACACCTCCGTTTATGGCCGCATTTTGCCAATCCGTTCCTACTTTATTATTCATAACCGAATATACTGCTTCAGGGTGAACTTGTTTTACAAGCTCCCATGCCTCATAAGTTAAATATTTGTGATGATCTGTTACTAACATTGCATCGCTCTTATCTTGCGCATAGCATGCAACAAAAAAGAGCAATAAAACAAATAGTAGGGGGATTTTAATTCTCATAGCTTTATATTTTATGTTTAAAAGAAATTATATGATAAATTTAACTTATAAATATGAGTGTCGAATGCACTTTGCAAGTTATAATAAATAAGGGGTTGTTTAAGGCCAAGACCAATAGCAAAATTTGGGTTGATATTAATATCCACTCTAAATAATCCGAGTGCTCTCACATTGCCCGAATATATTTCAAATCCACCACCTAAATAAAATTCCATGAATTTTAATTTTTTCGGTACAAAATTGTAAGCTGCATATGCATTAATTGTAGGAGTGATTTTATGGGGTGATGGTTCTGAATTATAAAAATCGATTCCAAGTCCTATAGCCCAACTATCTTTAAATGTACTGAATATCTCTGCTGAAATAACAAGTTCATTGTACTTTTCACTTACCGCTAATCCCGAACCAAATGAAAACTTAATTTTTTTTGAAGTATTGTAAACAGAATCTTTTCTTATATTTGGAAATAAAGTGGATTCACTCTGAGCATAACTAAGAGAATAAAATAAAAAAACAAATACAGGTATCGCTATTATTTTCATTATTTTCATTTAATTAAAATCATTTTTTTGGTTTCAATATTAATTTCACTTTCCATTTTATAATAATAAACTCCGCTAGGTAAATCTTTTCCATTAAAATCTACACTATAACTTCCGGCTGTCTTAAATTCATTAAGTAATTCTATTATAAGTTGCCCCGACTGATTATAAACCTTCAAAGAAATATTTCCGGAATTTCTTAAATTAAAAATAATTTTTGTTGTTGGGTTAAATGGATTTGGATAATTTTGTTTAAGCTCAAATCTCTCAGGAATATTGTTTGAAATTAAATTTATACCGCTTGATATATCTGTGTTTCCTTTTACAATTGAACCGTTATGTCTGCATGCATAAACAGACCGGGGAAGAGTTCCTGATCTGGAGACACAAATATCATGAAGACTGGATAAGGTATTGTTAAATACCAAATCCCAATTCAAACCGTAGTTAGAGCTTTTAAGAATACTTGTGGGATATATAAACCAGTAATTTGAAGTACCAATTAATCCTGATACACTTGGTATGCGTTCATTTTTTATTAAATCTATCGCAGACCAATTGATGCTATTAGACGTTTTTATCATAGTAAATTCATTGTGCGACCAGTTACTTACCGCTAATCCTTTTCCACTAGCTGCATCATTGAAAAAAATAGCTTGAACTCCACTCATAACGGTTTGAGTCGTAATCCAATTTAAACCGTTGTTAGTGGATGAGTAAATTTTCCCCGACTGTGAACCAAACCAGATTTTAGAACCTTCGTAAAAAAGACTTCTATCCAATCCGACTTCTCCGCTTAAAGAGGGAAGGTACATGCCTGTTGAATCCCAGTTAGCTCCCCCATTAGTAGTTTTCAATAACGTCCATCTGCCGCCGACTGGATCACCCATTGCAAATCCGTTTAAAGGAGTAGTAAATGCAACAGCATTAATAAATCCGTTTCCTCCTTGATAAAAAGTACGAGTCCAGTTTACTCCGCCGTCTGTAGTTTTATAAATACTTCCTATAGTGAAAAAATAATCGGAGACACAGACGTGAGCCGTTAAAGAATCAACTCCCCAGATATTAAAAAATCTTAACATTCCCGGGATATTTCCTCTTGCATTAACCCAGTTCGCTCCGCCGTTTGATGTGCGGATAAGCTGCAATGAGTCTCCGCACGCCCATGCAACGGAATTGGTAGGCGAAGAAATACTTGTCAAAAAATTTGTTGCCGGCGTATTCTGCACTACAAACTGCGCTGAGCATAGCGACGCAAAAAATAAAAGAATAACGATTCCGATTTTTTTCATAAATATATTTTTAATTTATAAATAAGTTTTATTGCATAAAGATACTTATTTATAAAGTCATTTTTAATAAATATCAAACCCGCTTTTCTTTATATTTTATATATAGATATAAAGTGAAGCAGACTCAATAAATCAGTGCCACATGATTGATTGGACTACAAGGATTGATGTATCAAAATAAACCCCTTACCGGTTTATCTTAAAAGTTTTCGCCTGAATTTAAAATACGAAGTGTATGTGGAAGTTTTAATAACCTGCTGTGAGAATAGGGTTTCTCATTTGATACAAGATTGTAAAAATAAAAACCATTGTCAACACTTAAATAAATTCTATTAAAACAAAAAGGGCATCCAATATCGCAGACGCCCTTTTTATATGTAAAATAAATTTATTTTCTATTAACTAATAACTAACAACGAGCAACTAAGCAAGCGCTTCATCTACATCTGTGTAGTCATATTTGAACGCATCGGCTACGCCTCTGTATGTTATCTTACCGTCAATCATATTCAGTCCTAACTTAATTTCCTGGTTCTCTTTGCATGCTCTTAAGTAGCCTTTGTTTGCAATTTCAACTGCATAAGGAAGCGTTGCATTTGTCAAAGCAAGTGTCGATGTGAACGGCACTGCGCCCGGCATATTAGCTACGCAGTAGTGAACTATTCCGTCAACTACGTAGGTAGGATTTTCATGTGTAGTAGGTTTGCATGTTTCGATGCAGCCGCCCTGGTCAACAGATACGTCTACAACTACAGCACCCGGTTTCATAATTTTAAGCATGTCTCTTGTAACTAAGTGCGGAGCTTTTGCACCGGCGATAAGAACTGCGCCGATAACAAGGTCAGCTTTGCGAACGCACTCGCGGATGTTTCCGACATTGCTCATCATTGTAGTAATGTTCTTAGGCATTACATCATCGAGGTATCTTAGTCTTGTAAGGTTGTTATCAAGGATGGTAACTCTTGCGCCGAAGCCTGCAGCAATTTTTGCAGCGTTTGTTCCGACGATACCGCCGCCGAGAACTACAACATATCCGGGTTCAACTCCGGGTACGCCGCCGAGTAAAACACCGCGTCCGCCCATTGTTCTTTCAAGATATTTTGCGCCTTCCTGCGATGCCATTCTTCCGGCAACTTCACTCATCGGAATTAAAAGAGGTAATGAGTTATCTTCTTTCTGAACGGTTTCGTATGCGATAGCAATACATTTTGATTTCATCATTGCAACGGTAAGATCTTTTGATGATGCAAAGTGAAAATATGTAAATACAGTTTGTCCTTTTCTTATTAAGTTGTACTCAGGTTTTATCGGCTCTTTTACTTTCATTATCATATCGGCAGTATCGTAAACCTGCTTAGGAGTGTTGAGAATTGTAGCTCCTGCTTTTTTGTATTCAGCATCTGTAAATCCGCTGCCCATACCTGCGTTTTTTTCTATAAAAACTTTATGACCGTTTTTCTTTAAAACTTCGGCGCCTGTAGGTGTAAGCGCAACTCTGTTCTCATTGGTCTTTATCTCTTTTGGAACTCCGATTTTCATATAAGTGTGAGTTTAAATTTAATTGTAGTTTAATAAAATACTTTAAATAGAGAAGTTATTCAATTCAGATGGGAAGTAAACAGCGCAATCACTCAAATAGAATATCTATTTAAAATATTAATGGGTATATATCAATATACGGATTTAGAAGGTAAGAGTTTAAATTCGTTGAATAAATGGAGTTGGTGAAACAAAGTCATGCGTTGAATTTATTTTAACCTAATACTATGAGTACCCCAATCCCAACCGATAGCCGTCCAGGTAATAAACTTCAGAATAACGGCGAAGAAGATATCTTTATGCAAACCAGAAAGGTTAACATCATAATTGAAAGTATGACTGACCCTTTCTTCGTCTTAGGAAAAAACCTTGAAGTCCTTCTTATAAATAAGGCAGCGCTGAAGCTGGCAAAGCTTGAGTATGACGAGATAATCGGGAAGGATTTTCACAATATAAATTTAAGTGAAGACCGTAAGCCGATGTTCGATTTATTCAAGAAGGCCATCCGCGAACAGAAAACTCATCACGAAGAATTTGAAATTCAGGGGAAGTGGGTCGAAGTATCTCTCTATCCTTCGGAAATCGGATTAGCTGTTTATGCTAAAGATATTTCGGAAAAGAAAGACCATGAAGAGCGTGTAATACGCAGCACTAAGTTTATTAAGGAAATAAGCGATTCCATAGCAGGATTTATTTTTCAGATTGAATACGATATAAAAGGCATTCCTAAGTTGAACTATGCCAGTAAAAAAGCATTTGATTACTGGGGAATACCGATTAAAGAAGTAATGGACGACAGAACAAAAGTATTCTCTACCGTTTTTTTTGATGACGCCCAATATGTAAGCAATAAACTAATTGAAATGGTGGCAAACCTTATTCATCTTAATATTAAATTCAGATATATAAATAATATTACCGATGAAATAAAAAGAGTCAAGTTTGATGCCGTACCTACAAGACTTGAAAACGGAAATACTGTTGTAAACGGTATAGCTATAGATATAACCGAAATTGAAAATAATTACATAAAGCTTGAAGATGCAAACAGGCGTTATGAATATTTATCTAAAGCTACACTGGAAACTATCTGGGAGAAGGATATCGAAGCAGGTGAAATTATTTTAGGCGGCGGTTATAAAGAAATGTTCGGATGTGAATTCCCTGACGATAAAATTTCATTTGATGACTGGAAAAAATTTGTTCATCCGGAAGATCTTAGCAGAATGTTGAATTATATTGATGTCCGCTCAGTTGACCCCTCCGAGCCTTACTGGGAGTTTGCATATCGCTTCATTCAAAAGAACGGAAAGATACTTGATGTTTTCGAAAGGGCGTATGTGATATTCGATGATAATAGTAATAAGCTATTGAAAGTGCTTGGAACTACTCAGGATATTACGCCGCTCGGCATAGCGCAGGCAGAAAAGGACAAAATGATAGATGACCTTCTGAAAAGAAATAAAGCAATGGAACAGTTTACCTATATGGTATCACATAATTTAAGAGCACCTATTGCCAATATTATAGGAGTAAGCAATATACTCGAAGATATAAACCTGGATGAAGATACTAAGCAGGAAATGAACGGCCTTGTAAAAAAATCCGCCTCACATCTTGATGAAGTAATAAGAGACATGAATGAGATTTTAAATATCAAAAATAATTTAGACGAAAGTAAAAATGTAATTGTATTCAAAAATATACTGGATGAGATTATAGAAGCAGAAAAAATTGCAATATATAAAGCAAAACTGAAAATTCTATCTAACTTTCAAAAGTCATACTCAATTTATTCAATTAAAAGTTTCATATATAGTATTTTTTTGAATATGATAACTAACGGAATAAAGTACAAAAAAGAGAATGATGCATACATAAAAATAACTTCAGATGAAGATAACGAATATATTTATCTGGTCTTTGAAGATAACGGAATAGGAATAGATATGGGAAAGTACCAGGATGATATATTTGGATTATATAAAAGATTTCATCTGGAAAAAGAAGGAAAAGGTATGGGATTATTTATGATTAAAAGTCAGGTTGAAAGCCTGAACGGTGAAATTGCTATACAGAGTGAAGTTAATATCGGCACAATATTTTCAATTAAATTCAAAAAATGAAGAACAGAAGAAAGTTAACTTTATTGATTGATGATGATTCAACATGCAATTCAATCAGTAAAATACTCTTAAAAAGAAAATTTAATTTAAGTTCAGAAAGTGAATTTGAAGTAATTTCTTTTAATAAACCTGTTGAAGGGCTTTCATTTCTGAAAGAAGCTATACAACAGTGCAAATTTCAGAAAATTCTTATCCTGCTGGATATAAATATGCCGCTGATGTCGGGCTGGGAATTTCTTGTTGAGTATGAAAATCATTTTCCCGAAATGACCCGTGAACAGACGGAAGTTAAAATATTTATTTTAACTTCAAGCGTAAGCAGAGCGGATATAGATAAAGCCAAAGAAAATTCTAATGTTGAAGATTTTATATCAAAACCTCTGACAACTGAAATAATCGAGCGACTCTATAATGTAATGGCGTAAAAAAATACTTCAGAATATTCCTTCTAAATACCCCGAAAATTCAACTTTTTGTTTTTCCCCCTTGACAATGCAACTTTAAAATTTTAATTTCGTAAAGAACTTTAAAAAACAAAGTGCTTTATGAACAACACTCAGGTTCAATCGGAACTCAGTTACATTAAATCCATTATGGAAAAATCCCGTCCTTCGATTGTTATTAACGGATGGCATTTTATTATGTGGGGAATACTTGTATTCTTCGGTCTTCTCAATACTTACCTTGCAATTCTTTCAGGCGCGGGAGCGCAAATATATTATGCATGGATGATAATCGTAGCCTTCGGATGGGTTTGCTCATTTGGCATAACCTGGTATCAGAGAAAAAAAGGCATGATAAGAGCAGCAAAGGCTACTGATGAAAATCTTATTCATCGTATATCAAATTCATGCGGAATCGCAATGATAATACTGGGCTTTGTCGGTCCTTTAAGCGGTGTGTTCTCGCCTTATGCAATTGGTCCCTCAATGTCGGCTGTGCTGGGAGTAATGTATTTTATGATTGGCAGTATTGTTAAAAATAAAATGATCACAAATTTAGGCTATGCATGGTGGATCGGTTCGGCAGGACTTTTTGCAATGACAATTGATAAAAGCCTTCGCCCCGAGTCTTTACTTGTGTATGCAATATTAATTGTATGCCTGCAGGTCATTCCGGGATTTATACTAAATAAAAAATTTAAAACCGTAAACCAATCAGCATAAAATTATGAATGCAAATTTAGAATCAGAAATTTTATTCATTAAAAAAATAATGAACGAAAGCAGAAAGTCAGCGCTCGATAACGGGAAATATTATATCCTATGGGGTGTACTGATTAGTGTTGCCTGCTTTGCCAATTATTTTAATAATAAAATGAGTTTGGATTTTAACCCGAATTATTTTTGGGGAGTGTGTATTTTAACCGGGTGGGTATTCTCTATTATCTGGGGATACAAGGATAGCAAAAAAGCAAAAACTTTCTCGGCAGCAAATAAAACCATATCAGCGCTGTGGGCATCATTGGGAATTGCCATGCTGGTAATTGTTGTAGCGGGGAAAGTTTCGGGCTCAATAAGTTACGCCTCTATTAGTCCGCTTATAGCAGCTGTACTGGGTGTTGGATATTTCACATCAGGTGTAATGTACTCTGATAAAATGCTGAAGCTGATGGCATTCTGCTGGTGGGGAGCTTCAGTTGTAATGTTTAATATTTCAGGAGTTGAGGTTTTATTGGCAAATGGAATTTTCCTGCTGGCATTTCAAGTCATCCCCGGATTGATATTGTTTTCTAAATGGAAAAAAGATTTGGCTGTAGTTGAAGCTTAACGTTGAAAATAATACAAATTAAAATGAGCAATTTTGATCACCGGCAAATAGATGATGTACTGCACTCGCGCATCCGCACGGCTATAATGGCAGTGCTTGTAACTGTTGAAGAAGCTGAGTTTACATTTCTTAAAGAAAAAGTAAATGCAACTGACGGAAACCTGAGTGTACACTTGCGCAAGCTGGAAGAGGCGGGATATATCAATGTGAAAAAAAGCTTTATGGAAAGAAAGCCGGTCTCCAGATATAAAATTACAATAAAGGGACACAAAGCCTTTGAAGCATACATAGAAAATTTAGAAAAATTATTAAATAACAGTAAACAGCAAAAAAATGGAAAAACTGACTAAAAACGAAATATCTGAAAGCCTGAAAAAGCTGAAAGACTGGAAACTAAAAGGAAGTTCTATCGTAAAATCTTTTAAAAC
>JBHEKU010000004.1:0-10136 GCA_041859205.1 Ignavibacteria bacterium
TATTATGATGGCTGACCCTACAATCCGTATTGAAATTCGTGATTTCGGTGTTTTTGAAGTTAAAAAAACAAAACCGAAACCAAAAGCAAGAAATCTGAAAACAGGTGAATTTGTTTTTGTTCCGGGCAGAAGAAAAATGCACTTTAAACCGGGCAAGATTCTTAAGAATTTCCTTAAAGAAAAAATAGCTAATCCGTTAAGCTGATTTTTTTTACCATTATTTTAAATTCATAAAGTAATTAATTGTCCAAATTTTTTGAAACAATTAATTAAAATTTACTGTTATTAAAAAAGTAATCGCAATAGATTTCGGTATTAAAAGGGTTGGGCTTGCCATATCAGACGAGACTCAACGTTTTTCATTCGAAAGAGGTGCGATTTTTAATGACGCTAAATTATTGGAGAATATATACAAGTTTTTAAAGGAAGAAGACGCAGGTAAGATAGTCGTCGGTTATCCTTTAAATCTTAAGTCTGAAAAAACTTTGCAAACTTTGGAGGTCGATAAATTTATCGCTGACCTTCAAAGTTTTTTTTTATTAAAAAAAGAAAACATACCTGTTGAAATTTTTGATGAAAGATTTACAAGCAAAATGGCTTCGGGCTATATAGCAAATTCTTCAATGAAAAAAAGCAAACGGCAGGATAAGTCAATGATTGACAGCATTTCAGCACAAATCATACTCCAGGATTATCTCGATAAAAATATAAACATAAGGAACCAATCCTAAGAAGATTAAACAATGTATCTAGTAGAGCTTTATGAATTAATTGAAGCCGGCGAAGGCCTTAAGACCGAATTCAAAAGAAAATTTACAACTCCCGAAAAAATTGCCAAAGAGATTTGCGCTCTTGCAAATACTTCAGGCGGTATCATACTTTTTGGAGTAGATGACGACAAAACTATCTATGGAATAGAAAGTGAGAAGGAAGAGATGGAACTCATCTCAACCACCGCTAAATTCTATTGTGAACCGGAAATAAATTTCGAATCAGAAGTTCTTTATATAAAAAATAAAGACATCCTTGTTGTTAAAATCCCTGAAAGCAGATACAAGCCGCATAAAATTATTTCCGAAGATGAAAACGAGAACGGAAAAGTCTACGTACGTTTTAATGATAAAAGTATTCTTGCCTCAAAGGAAGCAGAGAAGATTTTAAAAAGCTCAGTCGATACTGAAACACCTCTGAAGCTTTACATAGGTGATATTGAAAAAGCCTTATTTGCTTATCTTGAAATGAACCAGAAAATTACGGTAAAAGGTTTTAAACGCTTAGTAAATATTTCTGAAAGAAGAGCAAGCAGAACTTTAATAAATCTTGTGAGAGCACAAGTAATACGCCATCACTTTTTAGATAATGAGGAGTTTTTTACCTTAGTATAGAATTCTGTGAAACAATTTTAAAGTAGCCGGATTATGCTTTGTCATGACCCGGCTTTTTTGTTGCTAAAAATTTATCTGTGTCAGGTCTATTGTTTTTGAAGTTGCGCCTTTAGTTAATCTTACAATTGCATCACATGAACTTGCCTCCGGAGAAAAATCACAATTAGTGTTTCCGATTTTAATTACACCCGTTAAGGGAAAGCGGCAGTTACTCACATATTGCAGTGATGTTCCGGCTGATATTATACAGTTATAACTAATATTAAACTCGTTATCTTTTATTCTTGCACCTCCGCGCAATGTATAAGCATCGTCATTAATAGAACTTATTGAATTTACATTTACAGTACCTGATAGACTATCTAAATAGATTTCTTTTATAAAGTCTGTCTGGTTAAAACAAAAAACTTCACCATGAGATTTAAATGAGTAAATACCCGTCCCGGTCTTTTTCAAAGAAAAGTAGATGCTGCCGTTTATTTTGATCAGATTTGTATCGCCAAGTGCTGATGACTTGTAAGTTCTGAAATCAGGAAAAAGAATAGCGCATTCAATTGTGTCTCCAGTGGAACTTATACTGTACCCAATGTTTAACTCGCCGCTTCTTCTGATTCCGTTTATGGTAGATACGCATCCGGGAGGCTGTGGATAAGATATCTGCAGAATTTTTTTAGAAGTATCTATACCTATTCCCGGGCAATTACCACTGCCTGATGGCACAGTTCCATTTGCAAGAATAATTGCGTATGAAGATGCATCGGTTATTATTTTACTAAGGGTTGAAATGTTACTTAACGATATTGATTCTTTATCTGTATTTTCGTCCGCCGGTGTAATCACTTCATCTGATTTGCAGCCTGGGTGAAAAAACGTGAGGGAAAGTACTAGAACTAAAAGAGGGAGAGTAGATATTAATTTCTTCAAAACGATTCTCCGTTATTTTTTATAATATAACAAAATAATCGGAAAGAGTTAATTAAGATAGGGTATTGTAAAAATCCAATATAGTGTTTACATCTCATATTTAATCGCCTCTTAGGACATTGAATTTTATCTGTGTAATAGTATTTGATATGAAGGAGTTTTTTTTTATTATTACAAATCTCTCTTATCCTGTATGAAGTTCTTTCATTAAACTTTCAACCATCAAAATGAAATTCTTAACTTCTTTTTTTGCGTTTGTTTTAATATCAATATTTTTCTTAGTTAACTCTTATTCTCAAATAGTTGAAAGAGACTGGGGCGGTGGTTATAATGATAATATGCGACCTGTTACGGAAAATAGTGATATAATGGAATATGATATCTATATATATTTTATAAGGATAATTGAGAACAAATTTGCTGATAAAGGGTCTGATTATACTTCCATTCCTTCAATTGTTTATACTAATATCTGGGTTCAAAATGTCAATGCCAGGAATTCTAAAATTGGTTACTTTGAACTTGACGGAGTACATTATGATAAAAAATTTGAAAATGCATTTAAAGAATCTTGGGAGTTTCCAAATCCTATTCAAATCTCTCCGGCTTCTGTGAATTCATTACAGCTTAAACTATTTGCAGTAGACCCGAGTGCTTCTACAAGTGATGGGATAAGTTATGTGGGTGACAGAATAAATTTATCCGACATGTCCTTTCCACAGTATTATATTATTGCAGATGCTCCTTCAACAATAAATGTGAAATCCGAGAATGATTTTACTGTGAAAGTAGCGAATGCAAAATCTATTGCTTCAGCTGGATTTGTTCTACCACTGCCTGATGTGCTGAATTTATACTTCTATACACTTAAACTTCCAAATCATAAAAGTGCTTTCAAAACACCGGTTACTACTATTCCTCAGGTAGGAGGGACCTGGTTCAGTTTTGATTATTTAGGAAAGCATGTTAAATCCGATTATGAATCAGGTTATTTTGATTTAGGTGAAGGAGCTGTTGTTGTTAAATCTGTTAAATCATATCCTGTAAATTTCTTAATGAAGAATGTAAACATGGATTTAAAATGCCTTGTTACATTTGTAAATATTGCACAAAAAACATATGATTTTGTACCGTAAAATTCATCAAACTTATTTCTGTGTTATTGTTTTTGATGTCGGCGCAAACTCAACTCGTAAACCTGTTGGGGCAAAGCCGTTATTTACTACAAAATCTATTGAGTTTATTCCTTCTTTGAATCCGGATTTTATTTCAAACGGGAATAGCCCACCTTTAAATGCTTCATAGGGAGTGGCATATCCCGTGCTGCTTCCGTTTATTAAAATATCAACGCCGTTGTTATCCGTGCTCCATCCGCCTTTAATAACTGTGCTGTTCAGATCATGTCCCGTTAAATCAAAGTAGATTCTATAGACGTATGTTCCGGCTTCATTCCATTTTCCGGCATCAGTTCTTGGAGCAATCCACTTTGATTTATCTCCGTTGGGATACCAGTTCCCTATAGGAAATTCATTGGAGAATATCACTTTAGATTCCGGTCCCGGATAGTTTACATCTGCGCTTAATACTAATTGGTAATGAGAATCCGTTTCGCCGTCAGAAAGCGGCTGATTAAAATCATCAGTGCCTGTATTGTACAGCCCGGGGATGAATGTGCTTTGTGCATTAACAAAATTTAAGGAAGTAAAAATAAATATACCTATTAGTAGGGAAGTTTTTATTTTTATATTTTGCTTTTTCATGAGTCGTATTTTTGTCACATTTTATATTTTGCCGCAACAGTGTCACATTATTGTCACATTTTTAAAATTCATAATTCTGCAACCGGTTTCAGTGATGCAAAATTGTCACATTTTTAAATTTCACTTCTGGGCATAGTTGCATTATTGTCACATTTTTAAAATTCATAATTCTGCCTCTGGCTTCAGTGTTGCAAAATTGTACAATTTTATATTTTGCTGCCGGATATTGTTGCAAAATTGTAACATTTTTAAAACTCATAATCCTGCGAATAGCTTCAATGTCGCATTATTGTAATTCGCCTTGGCGAATAACATTTCATCTTCCGTGTCGGATTTTATTTCCGTCGGTATTGTTTTTACAATATCCGTTAAAAATTTTTCTCTAATCTTGACGGGTTTTTGACGGATTTTGTCTTCATCCCGACACGGCGGGGCTGCAAAATAAGACAGACTGAATTACAAGAACAAATTTCCCGGGTAACGAATTTTACAGGGTAATTTTATCTTAACCAAATTAAATAAATCATTCCAAAATTAAAATACCCGCAAGTCAAATTTCGCTCTATTACTACTAATAGGGAGAAATTTTTTAAAGACTAATTTTTCAAATTTTTTTAAAGAAATTCTTTTGTAACTTCAATGATGCATTCGAAAGAAACTGAAGAAATAGACAGACATATCGAACTTGCACTTGAGATTGCTAAAACCGACAACAAGCGGGCAATAGCTTCATTGGAATTAACTCTTGAACGCAGCAGGTCAATTAACTACACGCATGGAATTGCGCTCTCCGCCCACGAAATGGCAGCCTGCTACGACAGAGCGGAAATGGCTGATAAAGCTATGGAATATTCTCAGATAGCTTTGCCGCTTTTCCTTTCACTTGGAAATAAAGAAGGCGAGGCGCGAAGTTACCTTCTCAGGGCAAAATCTTACGCAACTTTCGGAGACTCATCTAAGCAGGCAGAGTATACATTTAAAGGACTTGAGATAGCAATCTCAATAAAGAATCTGCGCCTCCAGCAAAAATTTTATAATAACCTCGGCAACTATTATCAAACTGTAATAGGTGATATTGATAAGGCTATAGAATATATTAACATCTCAACTAAGATAGCCCGGGAGATGCAGGACTACCGTCTGCTTGTAATAAATTATAACAATCTTGGCATTAATTATACTTACAAGAATGAATTTGATAAGGCGATGGACTTTTTGCATCTGGCTGAGGAAACAAATGAAAAATATGTAAATGACGAACTGCATAAATCTTATTGCATCTTATACATTGGCTGCGTGTATTTTAATCAGAAAAAGAATGATGTAGCTCTCTCATGTTTTATGGAATCTCTTGATATCAGTAAGCGAAACGGATACTGGACCGGTTACTGTGAAAATGTTATGATGGCAGGTCAGCTCTACATTTCAATAGAAAAATTTGATGAAGCGGTAAAAATTTTGAATGAAGGGATAGAAATTGCAAAGGAAAAAGGAATCAGAAGGCTTTTGGCAATACTATATTCTATTCTGAGTGATGTTTATGAAAAGAAAGGTAGTTTTACTGAAGCATTGAACTACTATGAAAAATTCAGAATGACAAGACTGGAACAGATATCAAAGCTTAATGAAAAAAATTTTGAAAGTATAAAATTTCTTAATCATCTGGAAGAGTCACAGAAAGAATCTGAAATTTTGAAAGAAAAAAATTCAGAGATGTTCAGAATAAACGAGCAGCTGATTGAAACCGATAAGGAGAAAAATGATTTTCTGGGAGTAGTGGTGCACGATTTAAAAAATCCGCTTACGAATATTATACTGATGGCAGGCAATCTGAAAAAAAATTATGAAAAGCTTAAACCTGAAAAAGTAATAAGCTCATTTGAGAAAATATATCTCTCCTCTGAAAGAATGCTTGAGATAATTGATAATCTGCTTGATATAAATAAAATCGAATCGGGGAACATTACTCTCAACATTCAGGAAATAAAACTTAAGGAATTAATCCAGCGCATAGTATCTGAATTTGAAATTTATTCCAATCAGAAAAATATAAAAATCAGTCTGAACACACCCGGCAGTGACACTATGATAAACTCTGATGAAATTGTTATAAAAGAAATTTTGATGAACTTAATATCGAATGCCTTGAAATATTCCCATAAAGACAGTGAAGTAAATATTGAAGTTTCGGATTCAGAGGGACAAGCTGAAATAAGAATATCCGATAACGGGCTCGGCATTAAAGAAGAAGAGAAGCAGAAAGTATTTCAGAAGTTTGCAAAGATATCAAATAAGCCGACGGCAGGGGAGAATTCCACAGGGCTGGGACTTTCAATTGTAAAAAAACTTACTGAGCTTTGCGGTGGAAGGATAAACTTTGAGTCTGAGTTCGGCAAAGGCACAACATTTATTTTAAATTTCTAAATATGAATTCAGAGATAGAAAAGGCAGAATCTTTTTACGAAAATAGAATGTACGATAAAGCGCTTGAGATATTGTTAACACTCGAGCAAAGTGAAAGCGAAGATAAATCTTTGCATGTGAAAATTCTTGAAGAGCTCTTTAAAAATTATAGGGAGAAGGGAGATTTGGAATCTGCATTTAAGTATTATAAAAAGTTTACAGAGGAAGAATATCAGATTTTAATCACTGAAAACAAGGAGAAGACCGATAAACTGAACTCAGCTTTAAAGATTCATTCGGCTCAAAAAGAAGCAGAACTTCTACAGGTAAAAAATGATGAGCTTAATAAAGCAAATGAAGAACTGAATATTATAAGGGAAAAAAAGAATGAGCTGCTCACAATAATAAGCGAGGAATTAAAAGTCCCGATAGTAACTATAGAAGGAATAGCTTTTAATTTTTACAGAACGTTGAATGAAAACCGCACGCCGGATGTAAATGAAATAAAAAACGAGCTTGGAATAATTGAATCGCTTTCAAATGAAATTTTACAAAATGTAAATTCTATTCTTCAAAAAAATAAAGAAGAAAACCAGGTGTAAGTTCTTATCTTCCCGCTAAAATTGAACAGACTTTTTTGCAATTCTTCTCTGCATTTTTTACTATCTCTTCACCCTTTGCAATCATATCGGATTTATAAGCTTCATCTTCAATAGTATTCAGATTAATAAGAACATTTTTATATGCTCCCCAGATACCTGTCTCCAATGATTTTGCCCCGACTTCCAAATCACTTGCAGAAGATATATTTCCGTCCTTCGCCATCTTAATCATATATTCCCAGCATGAATCAGAAATTGTCATCACTGAAAAAGGAACTGTGATAGCTTTCTTCAGTCCTTCCTGCATTTTTGAATGTCGCGCTTTTTGTTCTTCATCGGTTTTCTTCGGCATTTTCATTGCAGTCATGTAATCATTGAAAGCATTCGTATCGGCATCTATTAATGGTATAAGCTCTTTCATTTTATAATGAAGCGGACCTATAAGCTTTCTCATCTTAGCATCAAGATGTTCGAATTTTTTATTTCCATAAGTCATCCATCCTACCATTGCGCCAAGTGCTGCGCCCATAGAGGCAATCAATGCTGATACACTGCCGCCGCCCGGTGCTGATGTACGCGCACCGACAAGCTCAACAAAACTTCTTACGGTCAAAGAAGCAAGCGGCTCAGCGCCTTCTTCTTTAATCATATATTCAATAATTCTTTTTTCAGGAATGAATGGAGAGATAGATGAAAGCCCGAGGCGTTCGATAACTAAACGTATCTTCTGCGCTTCATCAACTAAAAATAAATTTTCTTTCTCTATATAATAATCAGCAGCCATAAGCATCGCTTCGAGTGGAATAAGCCCGATAAGCTCAGAGCCAGCAACAGCTAAATGCATTTCCCTCGCATCGGAAGCGCACTCTTCGAAAGCAATATGCGGCGGAGTAATTTTATAGTTATCAAGATTCATCGATACCTGTGCCATGTTGTACTCGGTAACATACCATCCGATTCCTTTTACAGCTTTTAATCTACCGGGTGCATCGGCACTTCTGCCCTGCTCGCGGACATTCAATGCAATTTTATGCGCCTGCTCTTTTGTGCCGAGTATATTAATATTGTATGCGATTAAGAAAAATCTTGCGCCTGTAACAGTTGCGCCTGACTTAGGTATAAATTCCTGCGGACCAAAATCCGGTTTCCATTCAGGTTTATAAATTTTATCTTTTATTCCTTCGTATTCGCCCTGACGGATTTGTTTCAGCATTTTTCTATCAGGATTATTAGAAGCCTCTTCATATAAATAAATCGGAACGTTCAATTCTTTACCAACACGCTCGCCGAATCTCTTTGCGCACTCCACACATTCTTCAGTGGTAACATTTGCAACAGGAACGAACGGCACAACATCAACTGCTCCCATACGGGGATGCTCGCCGGAGTGTTTGCTCATATCGATTAATTCATACGCTTTCTTTGCAAACTGAAAAGCGCCTTCCACTACTGCATCAGGGTCACCGACGAAAGTAAATACTGTTCTGTTAGTGGATTTACCCGGGTCAACATCCAGCAAAGTTACGCCCGGCACAGCGCGCACTGCATCGGCGCAGGCATTTATAATTTTTTCATCTCTTCCCTCTGAAATATTAGGGACACACTCTATAATTTTTTTTGTATTCATATAAAGATTAAAATTATTTTAACTTTGCGGTACAAAAAACACGCAAGGAGTTTTTAGTAACCTTCTTAAAGTTTTCGTTTGAAATATTTATCAAAGAAAAATGTTTTTTCACTTCATTTAAAACCTTATCCGTATCGTAGCCGGACTCAGGAATTACTGACTTAATCAGTTCATACTTAGCGCCCGATACCTGCTTGAAATAATTTATTTCCCAGTTAAAAAGATTTTTCGTGACCTTTCTTACATTCAGGAGAAGTGTATCTTCGCCCGGGAATTCAGGGTAAATATCGGATTGTGATAATATATTCAGTTTATATAATGTATTAAAATCAAAAATAAAGATGCCGTCTTCAGTTAAATGATTCTTAACGCATCTGAAAAGTGATGTCCATGCTTTAAAATCTTTCAGATGGTTAACAGTATCATATACGCAGAATATCAAATCAAACTTTTCTTTTAAATCGAAGTTTGAAATATCTGCTTGTACAAATTTTCCGCCGGGGATTTTCTTTTGTGCAATCTTAAGCATGCCTTCGGAAATATCTATGCCTGTCAGTTTATATTTATTTGCAAAGACAGAAAGATTTTCAGCCGTGCCGCAGCCAAGCTCAAGAATTTTTGAGCCGCTCTTTAAATATTTTTTTGCTGTATTAAGTAAGAATTTTTTGATAAATTGTTTTTACCGATAACGGTATCGTAGAATGGAGCTAAGGAATCATAATGATTTTTGGAAGCCATTAGCAGGGGATTATTTTAAGAAACAGAATCATAGAGGAGTTTAAGGAAATCTCCTACTCCGTCTTCATCGTTCGTTTTTTCAGTTATGTGATGCGCTTTATCTTTCAGTTCAGGGACAGCGTTATTAAGGGCCACGTTCATTCCGCCGAAATCAAAAAGGTCACGGTCATTATACCAGTCGCCGAAGACAACTACTTCATTCTTTTTTATTCCAAGATGTTTGGAAAGCGACTGTAAACCTGTTTTTTTGCTTACGCCCTTTTTTAATATTTCAAGGTTGTAAACTTTATCCATGCTGTTTGAACGGTAGTATTTCAGCTTAAGAGAAAAATTGAAAGGGAATTTCATTTTGCTCATGATATTTTTCACCGAGGCTTTATCATTGCCCATCAAAATTATCTCAAGCACGTCATCCATATATTTATCATAGGAGTCTACAAGTCTGTATGTTGTGCCAACTCGTGACATAAAATCTTTAAGCACTGAATTATCATCAGTGTAAATTATTTCATCATTATAACAAAGAGCAACTCTAACCATAGACTTCTGCGCCATAGTTACAGCCTTTTCAACTTTTTTGGGATTGATGACTGCTTTGCTTAAAACCTCACCGCCTCTTCCTTTTACAAGCGCGCCGTTGAGTGAGATAAGCGGGATATCAATATCAAGACTTGTTGCTATGGGAATTAATGAAGAG
>JBHEKU010000036.1:0-2933 GCA_041859205.1 Ignavibacteria bacterium
ATAATCTGAATAGATTGTTTTGTTTCTCCTATTTTACTATCCAGAAATTTTGGTCAGCATAATGCAATTACGGCCGGACTCGAGCATGCTAAAGGCGAATGGGTGGTGGTGATGGACTGTGACCTGCAGGATCAACCTGAAGAGATCCTGAAACTATATATAAAAGCTCTTGAGGGTTACGATATTGTGCTTGGAAAAAGACAGGAACGAAAAGACAGTTTTATAAAGAAATTTCTTTCAAAAACATTTTACAAAGTTCTCAGCTATCTTACGCAAACACAGCAAGACAGCAGCATTGGGAATTTTGGCATTTACAAAGCATGCGTAATTGAGGCTGTTTGCAGACTAGGAGATCAGCAAAGGTTCTTTCCCACGCTTGTTAAATGGGTGGGATTTAAGCAAACTTCCATGCCCATTGATCATTCTAAACGAACTGTTGGAAAAACCAGCTATTCCTTCCGAAAAACACTTAATCTTGCTCTTGATGTAATGCTTGCTTTTTCCGATCGTCCTCTTCGGCTCATTGTAAAATTTGGAGTTTACATCTCTGTTTTTGCCGTGCTATATACCTTCATTACAATAATCCGCTATTTCACAGGTGGCATAGAGGTTTTAGGCTACACAAGTCTTATAATTTCCATTTGGTTTTTCTCGGGAGTTATAATTTTGATTCTTGGAATTGTAGGACTCTACATTGGTAAAACCTACGAAAAAGTTAAAGGTCGCCCCCAATATATCGTGAAAACCCGATTAAATCTGGAAGACTAATGATACAGGCGCTTGAATGGGACAGTAATTTCTTTGGGATAAAAGTTGGGAAGCTAGATTTAACAACGCTTTCAGGTGATGATATGTTAAGGGAAGTTTTAGAAATTAAGAAAAGCGACTGTAAACTTATCTATGTCTTTGCAGCACATGATGATACTAAAATAAAAGAAACTTTAAGAAAATCTGGTGGGATTTTGAGGGATGAGAAAGTAACTTTTTCAATGGATGTGACGGGATTTAAACCTCAACTTTCTTCTTTCGTTCGTTCCTGTAAAGGCGAGCAAATGAGTTCAGAATTCGAATACCTTGCTTTTGAAGCCGGGCGATATAGCCGTTTCAGGGCCGACGAGCATATCCCCCGAAAAAAATTTGAAGAATTGTATTCCCTTTGGATGGTAAATTCGCTGAATGGAAGTTTCGCAAAAGAAGTGTTTGTTTGGGAGGAGGACAAGGCTAAACTTGGAATGGTAAGTTTGGGTGTAAAAAATAATGAAGGGTGGATTGGATTGATTGCTGTAAGCGAACTTCACAGAGGGAAAGCCATCGGGAAATATCTGATTCATCAGGTAATTGAGTATTGTCAGAAACAGGGGATTAAAATCCTAAATGTTCAAACTCAACTTGAAAACCGCGGCTCATGCGCGTTTTATGAGAAGGTGGGATTCAAAATCAGTAATATTGAAGATGTTTATCATATTTGGAATGCATAAAAATTCTACAAAATATATAAAGTGAAAATTCCATATAACAAACCTTACCTCACAGGTAAAGAAACCACGTACATAAAAAAAGCCATAAAAGCGGGCAAAATATCCGGTAATGGGCAGTTTACGGCATTGTGTCAGGATTTTTTTAAGAAAAAGTATGGCTTTAAGGATGTTTTGCTCACAACCAGCTGCACACATGCGCTGGAAATGGCGGCAATACTGATTGATATCAAGCCCGGAGATGAAGTAATTATGCCATCATTTACTTTTGTAAGTACCGCAAATGCTTTTATACTAAGGGGAGCAAAGATCGTCTTCGCCGACAGTACTGAATTTCATCCTAATTTAGCAACTGAAAGTCTTGAAAGCCTTATCACAGAAAAGACTCGTGCTATTGTGCCTGTACATTACGCCGGTATGGCGTGCGACATGGATGAGATCATGCGAATTGCCAATAAACATTACCTTTTCGTGATCGAGGATGCTGCTCAAGCGGTAGATTCATTTTACAAGGGAAAGGCTTTGGGGAGTTTTGGACAGTTGTCGGCTTTTTCGTTTCATGAGACAAAAAATATCAATGCCGGTGAAGGTGGAATGCTGGTTATAAACGACTCCCAATTTAAAAAACGTGCTGAAATTATCTGGGAAAAAGGTACAAATCGGGCAGAGTTTTTCAGGGGAGAGGTAAATAAGTACGGATGGGTTGATTTAGGCTCATCATGGCTGCCATCCGAGGTTACAGCGGCATTCTTGTATGCGCAGCTAAATTGTTTGGAATCCATTCAGAAAAAGAGATTGGAGCATTGGAATCTGTATTACACTCTTCTTAAGGATTTAGAGGGAAAGTATGAGATTAAATTGCCCCAAATACCTGAAAACGCAACAAATAATGGTCATATTTTTTATATTACCCTGGGAAATCTTGAAAGGCGAAGTAAGTTGATATCCAAACTAAAAGAAAACGGCGTTATGGCTGTATTTCATTATCTCTCGCTTCATGATTCAATGTACTACAAAGACAAGCACGACGGGCGAAAACTCCCCTGGAGCGATTATTACTCCGATTGTTTGCTGCGGCTTCCATTGTATTTCGAACTGAAAAGTAGTGAAATAACGAAAATCTGTAAACTGATCAGGGAGTTTTTTGAAGAGGGAAATTAGGTCTTAGGCAGAATTAAAAAAAAGGAAATTATGTGTGATAATGAGAAGCCCGTAATTGCTGGATTACGCTCAATGAAGATCGAAACACAACCCGGAACCTATTTCTGGTGCAGTTGTGGGAGGAGCAAAAATCAGCCTTTTTGCGACAGTAGTCATCGTGGGACAAACTTCGTCCCATTAATGGTTAAAATTGAAGAGAAAACTTTAGTGAAGTGGTGTACCTGCAAACATACAAAGACCCCTCCCCACTGCGATCACACGCATCGTGAGTTGCCCGGATATGAAGCAAAAGATTAA